>JBHLQA010000024.1:0-15467 GCA_048885285.1 Candidatus Odinarchaeota archaeon | reverse complement strand
AAGGTATTATCTAATAATTTATCTCCATAAATTATTAGATAATACCTTAGAAACTCTAGATATAAAGATAGTTATTAATTTTCATATTTTTTTTATAAAAGAAAATATAAAAAAGAATATTTCAGAAAAAACCACTTCGAAAATTAAGAATAGAATTAGATATAATATATCATCTGAAATTATTTCTAAAATTATAAAATAATATATAAATATATAAAATCTAGAATCTAATTATCATAAAAAATGGACTATAATTCTTTTATATTCTTATTTATTTTATTTAGACTTATTTGAAATTAAAATTATGCAAAGTATTTTAATTGTTCAGGAGTTAGTCAAAAATTTTGGGCCACTTCGGGCTCTTGATAGTTTTAGTTGTAATATTTCAAAAGGAGTTACTGGATTATTAGGACCGAATGGAGCAGGCAAAACAACATTCATTAGAACTTTACTTGGTATTCTTCCATTTAAAGGTGGTTCAATACAATTTCTTGAATATGATCTTCCTAAAGATATATTAGCTGTAAAAGATAAAATAGGTTATCAACCAGAGGTTGATACTAAAATTTTAAAAACCTCTGCGATGAAATATGTAACTCACATGGCGACAATGGCGGGTTTATCATTAAAGGCTGCTAAACAAAGAGCATTTGATACGTTACATTATGTTGGTTTAGAAGAAGCAAGATATCGAGATATGAATGATTTTAGCCAGGGTATGATGCAAAAAGTAAAACTGGCAACAGCACTAGTACATGATCCAATTCTTCTAATTCTTGATGAACCTACAGCAGGTTGTGATCCTGAATCTCATGAACAAATTCTTAATTTAATATCTGATCTTGGAACTAAACATGGAAAAAACATCCTAATTTCAACACATTTATTACATGACGTTGAAAAAACGGCAAATTCTGTAGTGATAATGAATACAGGAAAAACTGTAATTCAAGGAGATCTAAGATCAATACTACATAAGCAAGGTAAGATTATAAATTTGCAAATTCGTGTAAGTGGAGGAGATAATATGAAATTTGCAAAATTACTTCAAGAAAATGATTTTCAAGTAACGAATGTTGTAGACACAATAAGTGTTAATATTGAACGAGAAGATGATAATAAATATATATCTATTTTCAAAATAGCTCGAAATAATGGAATGAATATTAGAAATATGAGTATGTATAAGCAGTCTTTAGAAGATCTTTTTCTTGATGAAATAGCAAAAAATAAGGAGGAGAATGACAAATGACTGAAGAAAAAATAAATTCAACTGAATATTTACAAAAATTTACCTATAGACCATATGAGGGTGAATTTCAACCTCGATGGAAGCGAGTTCTTTATTTAATTCGTTTTGAATTGATATCAACCTGGCGTAAAAGTAAATTTGCAAAATTTTTGATGGTATTACTTGTTATATTTAATTTTTTTGCTATAGTAATTGGGACTTTACTCTTAACAGTAGGAGATAATTCAATGATACGCGATGGATTAAACGCGTTTATTGCAAATTACATGGCACTTCCTTTTGATCAAGCTATATCCTCAAATTCTAGTCCGGACTTTCTAGGTTTTGAAATAAATTTAGGTTTAGGTATAATCTTGATAATGGTAATAGGTTTAGCAGGTTCAGGATTGTTCGCTGATGATAAAAGAGGAAAAGTAACTGAAATTTATTTATCACGTCTAGAAAAGAGAGAATATATCACAGGTAAAATAGGAGCAATTATTATCTATATCAACATATTTGTTCTCGTCCCTTTAATCATAACGGGTATGCTTTATGTGCAAGCATTAGAAGAAAATCATTTGGATTATTTAGATTTTTACATGAGTATTATTGCATATTCTCTATTAATTGCTTTAATACTTGGTTTGCTTATTCTCACTCTTTCTATTTTTTTTGAAAAAAGATCTTATGCGAGCTTATTGTTTTTCTTATTTTTCGTTATAGGAGGTATTATAGGTTTACTTTTTCAACAATCAGATCCTGATAATGAATTTTTATTGTTAATTTCACCATCTAACTTTATGATATTATTAGCTTATGTTTGCTTAGGTGATTTTAATTTAGGTATAATGAAGGATTCTGAAATTGGATTTAAAGATGAATTAATTCTTAATAACGGTGTTGGCCTAGAGTATATACACGTACTTATTGTAGCTTTTATATATATTCTAATTTGTTCTTTATTATTAGCATATAAAATATGGAGGACAACAACGGAGGAATAATAAATGAGTAATAATTACAATAATTTTAATATTATAGCTAAGCTAGAGCATGTGACAAAATCGTTTGGAGAAGTAGTCGCTGTTAGTGATGCATCATTTGCAGTTGAAAAAAGAAAAATAACTGGTTTTCTTGGACCAAATGGAGCAGGTAAAACTACATCAATTAAAATGCTATTAGGGCTAATTACCCCACAAAATGGTAAAGTTACTTTATTTGGAAAAGATCCCTTTTATAACTCTATAATAAAACGATATTTAGGATATATCCCCGAAGTAGATTGTTTTCCTAAATGGATGAAGGCAATAGATTATTTATTTTGGTTAGGGCGTTTCCAACTCACAAGAGAAGAGGCTTTTAAGAGAGCAAATGAGGTCTTGATAGAAATTGGATTGAATGATGTAGCAAACAAGCGTATTTATAAGTTCAGTAAGGGAATGAAACAACGAATGAAAATTGGACAAGCATTAATTCATAAACCTGCATTAGTTATTGGTGATGAGCCATTCAATGGTTTAGATCCAGTAATAAGAAGAAATATGATTAATTTATTTAGACAATATACCAAAAAATATAATTCTACTTTTTTTATATCTTCACATATTCTTTTTGAAATGGAGAAATTTTCTGAAATTGTAATTTTATTATATAAAGGAAGAACAATAGCTCAAGGGTCACCACTTCGTATTCGAGAAATGATAGAAGATCAACCACACTCCATTCTAATCACTTTAAAAGACTCAAAAAAACTAGCAACATTACTCATTAATAACTCAAAACAAGAGATTGTTTCACAAATTAAGTTTCAAAAGGATATTCATTCAAATGATAATCAAATTGAAGTTTTAACAAATGAACCTCGAGAACTTTATAGTTTAGTAACCGATCTTGTATGTGATTATCAAATTCCAATAACAGAAATTAAGGCCACTGATGAAGACCTTGAAAATTTATATAAATCTCTTACAATAGGATAATAGGTGATATTTTGAAAGAATTAAATAATAATATCAATTCGAAACAATATATTGAAGAATTAGTGCAAGATAAAAATCTTAAAGATAAAGTTCTTGTTCAAAAAGAAAAATTAATTACTAGCATTAAAATAGGTTTCAAAACATTTTTTTACAGTAAAAAGTGGCTAATCTATATTGCCTTAGCTTTTTTGATGCTTCCAGTCACAATACTCACTCAAACTATAAGTGAAGGGGAAAGTCTAAAATTTGAAAATCCAGATGAAGCTTTTATTAATACCATTTTTGGTATGCAATTATTATACCCTGTAATTTTTATCTTCGGATGTATATTGTTGATCCTTCCCCTAAGTGCTGATGAGATTTCAGAGCATTCAACAGAACTTTATCTTGTTAGACCAATCAAACGTGAAACATACTGGTTAAGTAGATGGATTATAGCGAACGTTATAGTTTATTTTGTGAATATTGTAATTTATTTCATTTATTTCTTATTCATTCACGCATTCGCAGCAGAGGGTGTATTTGCTGGTTTGGGTGAAAATTTAGATATTTTTACTGGTATTGCTATTTTTCTCCTTTTAGCTACATTAATCTATTCTGGAATATTTCTCGCTGTGGGAATGATAGGAAATCGAGGAATGCTTCTGATGTTTACAGTAGCTATTTTCGAGTTATTTATTATAAGCATTATATTCTTGAGTGATAGTCCATTCATCCCCCAAAACAATTTATATAAAATTGCAAATGATTTATTACCGGATCATCTTGATTTGATTGTACCAGAGGATTTAGAATTAAATTTTGCACGAATATATGTTACCATACTCCCTATAGCTATATTTTTTATAGGAGCATTTTATCTTAGAATGAGACAATTCAAATGAGAATTACTGATTATTCTTCCAAATCTAAAATTAAATAATAAAAAACTTTTTTTAAGTCTAGTTTTATTTAAACTATTTGTTTTTTATAGAAAAATAAAATAGAGACCATAAATTTATTAAAAAAATAATCATAATTTATATTCAAAACGTCAAAAAGGGAAAAAAAAATGGTTGTAGTGGGTGATTGGGGCTTTCAAAACAGACTAAATAGAATCATTAAACCTAAATCTGGACATTGTGTAATGTTAGCCATTGATCATGGATATTTTGGAAATATTCCTGGTCAACTAAAATGTTTTAGTGATATGAGCCCATTATTTGAATATGCTGACGCCCTCATGCTTACACGTGGAATGCTTCGAAATTGTGTACCTTCGGAACTTGATGTACCAATCGTTTTAAGAGTATCAGCAGGTGCTTCAATGTTGAAAGAACTCTCTAATGAAGAAATTAACGTTGCTGTGGATGATGCATTAAGGTTAAATGTTTCTGCGATTACTTGCTCAATATTTGTGGGGGGCGAGTATGAGAAGCAATCTTTGATGAATTTATCAAAATTAGTCAATTGGGGGCAACAATATGGTATTCCTACTTTAGCAGTCACAGCGGTGGGTAGAGAAATGGTTAGAGATGCACGATATCTAGGGATGGCAAGTAGAATGGCAGCAGAAATGGGAGCTACTTTCGTAAAAACTTATTATTGTGAGAACTTTCAAGATGTCACAAGCATTTGTCCTGCTCCAGTAGTTATCGCGGGTGGACGAAAAATTGAAGAAAGAGATGCATTGCAGATGAGCAAGGATGCTATTGACAGGGGAGCAATTGGAGTTGACATGGGTAGAAATATATTCCAAAGCGATTCCCCTATTGGAATGATTAAAGCTGTTAGAGCAATTGTTCATGATAATGTTTCAGTGGACGAAGCATTTGAAATTTATAAGCAAGGTCCTAAAGGATTATAATTACTTTTTTTATTTCATTTTTTCAGGTTTTTAATTTAGTTTTTATATTAAGCGAATACTAGTAAAATTTGCATATTTATATAAAAGGGAATATATTAAAATAAAATCATTTAACAAAAGAAACTAAAAAAAGTGAATTAAAATATGGTAGAGGAAATTCTAAAATTTACGAAATTAACTTTTTTAATCCATTTTGTAATAGGAATTATTTTTACAATTCTGTTTTTTATGCCTGATACTACAGGTCCTACATATGGATTATATGTTAACGATGATGTTCGTGCTTTGTCCTTAACAATTGCTTCTGCTTTTGCGGGACTTACTATGAGTTCCCTTTTTGGAATGATGGCTAGAGAATGGAAAGAGGTTAAAATTGTCGTAATTATTGAAATTGTTTGGCTATTTACTAATTTTGTTACTTCGATAATTAGCATTCCTGCTTTTGACCCTGTTATGATTACATTAACAATTGTAATCACTATCATCATACTTGCTCTTTTTATACTTGTTTTTCTTCAACAGGAAGATAAAATGAAACCATTAATCAGATAAAGATCAAAATGTCTTCAAGTTCTTTCAATCTTTTTATTTTTTTACTAATAGAAATAAGATTAATCTCAATAATGTACTGAACTATATTTCACTTTTTCTTCTCTCTTTTTATTAAAATTCTTTTATGAATTTCATCAAATGCATCAAAAATGTTAGTTAAAGAATATTTCTTCAAATTTTGTCTAATTGAAGATAGACCACTACATTTAGACCAATCAAATGGAGTTTTACAATTAATACAAATACGATAAAAACTATAAGTATGATATACATTTAGTATAAGAAATATTATTAAAAAAACTGTAAAAGAAATTGTAAAATTCGTTAAATATGAGTTTGGTAAGCTCCATATTCCCCAAAAAATTAAAGCGGATCCCAATCCTATTAAAAATTTTTGTATTACTTTTATAAATTTTATTTTTGTTAAATTTAACGGGCTTAATACAAAACTAGTTAGAAATATTATACCAAATATTAATAAATATTTTGGTGAAATCAATCTATTTAACTTGAAAGCCCCTATGATTAAAATGCTAATTAAAGCTGTTGGATATCCTACAAAACAACCTATACATAAGCGAATTCTTTTAATATTTAAAGTATGATTTTTAAAACGTTCGCATTCAGGATGATGACTCAATAATAATGGAGCAAAACTCCTAAAATATAAAAAAACTCTTTTTAATTTTATTAATTTGCTTTTTTTTTTCTCATTTCCTTCTATTTTATTAAGATCTCCACTATTTTTTTCCAAATTAGTATAATTTCCTCCTCTTATGTTTTAATTTAATGGCTTCTAATTTAGGATATTTTTGAATTACTTAAAAGATTTTGATGATAAAAAAAAAGATATATAGATTTATTCTTCCTACTTTTTTCATATCTATTAAACAGTCAGTCCACCTAATAAAGATGAAACAAAAGCCCAGAGAAAGAATACTAATATAAGACCGACAACAAGTGAAATGAGGCCTAATACCAAACCTGCTATTGCCATACCATTATCTTCATCTTTGCCTATACCAATTGCACCTAAAATAATTGCTACTATTGATAAAATTCCACAGCAGAAAAATCCAAGAATAGCACATATTAAGGCAGCAATTCCAAATGAATTTTTTCCCATTTGATTTCACAAACTTCTATTTTTTTATGATTAAAATCCTGAAATTATTAAAAATTATTTTAAGATTAATTTTGATATAAATGTATATAAATCTTTCTATCTCAATAAGTAGAAGTAATGGCTCCAAAAAAAAAATGATGATAATTCTACATCAATAGGTATAAATCTATAGAAGAACTTATAATTCTTGAAACGATTTTCATTTTAAATTATTAGAACTTAATCCACTCTACAAAAATTTTATATTTACTTCTTTAAAATTTACATTTTATATTAAAATTAGATTTAAAAAAAAATAGAAATCAATAATAGTAGAAGGGATATAATAATAATGGTAGTAGAAAAATTAAGAGGAAAATATTACAAATAAAATCAATTATCCCTAATACCAAACCTGCAATTGCTAGACCAGGTGAATCATCTTTATTTCTACCAATAGCACCAAGAATTATTGCTACTATCCCAAAAATGATTCCACAGATACAAAGTCCAACTACACCCATTATAAGAGCACCAATACCATATCCATTGCTAGGTGATTTATTAATATATTGTACTGTAGGTTGTGGTTGGTATTGAGGTTGTGGTTGATATTGAGGTTGTGGTTGATATTGAGGTTGTGGTTGATATTGAGGTTGTGGATAGGTTAGAGACTGAGATCTCTCTTCATCTTTTAATTTTGACCCACATTCAGGACAAATATTCCAAGATTCATCAACTTTAATTCCGCAATTCCCACAAAATTGAGCCATATTATACTTTCCTATTTCTATTTTATCATTTTATAGTATAAAATTTGTTTTTTAAATATAAATATATTTCTAATCTGATGAAACAATTACTATCTGGCAATAAAAATACTTATAATTATTATTTTTATTTTGTCTATTTAAGGTAATGTCTTAATAAAGAATGAGCTTTAGTTTGAAAAACAGTGACAATTTAGTATTGAACTTAAAAAGAGTAATTATCATCTTGATATAAATTCATCATTTTTTTAAGTTCTTGAATTAAATAGGGAAATCCGCTAAATAAATCAGTAAAATACTTCTTTAATCTCTCATAGTTCACTTTCTTGTGCTGATTTCCTTCAGTCATTGAAGAGAACATAAAAAAGATTAGATTATTGCGAAGTTCAATAAAATCTGTTTAAAATTGACCTATAATTCTAAAAATCATAGCTTCTTCATAAGACTCAACCAAATTTTTTAGAAAATCATTAGTAATGAATTTTATAAATTATTAGATTATTTAGAGAAGTTAAATGGGATATTATTAACTTATACTATTCCCCTTGGGGCTTCAAGAAGCAAATTCACAAATTCTATAGTTCTTTCTGATATTATAGCTAATTTTCTCAAATTTAAAATAATTGTTGCTCCTATGGGTCAAATAAATTGGAGATCTTGAGCATTACTTGCAGTAAACAATCCAAATCTTTATGGAGATTTAGCTATGTATGGGTTATATGTTTTAGGGAAATTCAAGTTATTCTGTCGATAATTAAGAGATACAATTAATTATGTAGGTGTAGAAAAAATATTATTTGGGTCTGATTCCTCGTTTTACGATGCTATTTTACAAGGAATAAAACTAATTGAAAAGATAAAAATTTTACCTAAAAAGTCTCCTCAAGGAATAGTCTGTCTTTTCAGAGGAAGAAATTGATGCTATTCTCGAAGAAAATGCAAAAAATTATTAATTCTAGATTAGGGAACTTTTAGGGTTCGAGTAGTACCTTCATAGAATCACTAGCTTCGCATACGATTTTGAAAGCTTCTTCAGCTTTACTGAGAGGAAATCTATGAGTAATTAAATTTGTTACATTTAATCGTTTTGAAAGTATCCAATTATACGCTTCATCAAGGTCTTCAGGAGCGGCACCATATGACGTCATAATTGTGATTTCATTTCTCCAATATTTATTTATAGGAACGTTTAAGTTAAATCCTGGTTCTGGAACTGCAAAAAAAATGATTTTACCTCCAGGAGCTGCACATTCTAAAGCTTGATTGGCTGCTGATAGGGAACCTGTACATACAATAACAATATCAGCTAATCTAAAGCTATTTATTTCTTTTATTACTTTAGGTAATTCTGAACTTGCTTCAAAAATTTCATCTGCTCCAAATTCTTTTGCCTTTTGAAGACGGAATTCATTAATATCTGTTGCAATTATCTTTTCAGCACCTCTAAGTTTTGCTAATTGTATATGCAATAATCCAGAGACACCACATCCTAAAATTAAGACAGTAAAACCTTTCTTAACATTTGCTAAACGTTGTGCTCTGCATACACACCCCAAAGGTTCTATGAATACTGCTTCCTCATAGGAAACGTTTTTATCTAAAACATAAACTCCTTTTTTTTCTATATTAATTTTGGGAATTCTAACATACTCCGCAAAACCACCAGGATCAAAATTAGTATTATGAAGCAAATTACATGCTGTATGATGCCCTTGTTTACAATAGTGACATTCAAAACAGGGGACATGGTGTGATACAAAGACACGGTCTCCGATTTTAAGATGTTTAACTGATTCACCAATTTCAATTATATCTCCTGCAATTTCGTGACCTAAGATTAAAGAATCAACTCCTAATTTTTTCATTTTTGCTTTTCGATAATATTCTAGAATATCTGAACCACAAATCCCAGCTTTTTTTACTTTTACTAAAAATTCTTCAGGACTTATTATTGGTTTAGGTATCTCATCGGTTTTTATGTTATTATTATTAAAATATCGTGCAACCTTCATGCTTAATTCATTATAAAGCAATTTTCATAATATAATTTTAAAAATTATTACTTATTAGTTAAAAATTTACTCTATTTTATAGAGTTATGTATTAAATAAAGAAAAAAATAGTTCAGATTTACGTTTTTAATAAAATAGGAAAGACAATAAGATTATATTTTAATATTTTATTTTGCTTTTCTACGGCGTAATAATTTGAATGCAATATCAGTACCCATTCCTTGATTGTAAGCTAATTCAATCCAAAGCATTGCTAGAGGTTCAATAAGTCTTGCATTTATTAGTGGCCCCACGTCAATAACATCAAAGCCAAGATCGATTCCTAAGTCTTTTGCTTTTGATTTGGCGTCCAAATGATCGCCGCAAATAAATAAGCTTGCTATTTGGGAACCGAATTGTAATTTATCTAAACTTTCTACTCCGATAGTGTGGACTGCTTTTACTATTTTTGCTCCTACCGCCCATTTTGCGACCTTTTCTGCCGCCGATGGAGAAGGTGAAATCATTGGTCCACCTACGTGAGGTGCAGCAGTAGTTGTCGAATCAATAATAATTTTATCGTTTAAATTTCCTGCTGTTTGGATTGTTTCTTTTGCTTCTGACCAAGGAACTGCTAGAATTATTATTTCACAAAATTTTACAGCGTCTTCATAAGTTCCACCACTAGTACCATTCACGATTGAACTAGCTAATTTTATAGCCTTTTGAGGTTCACGAGAGCCAAACATAATGATATGCTTTTTTTCTGCTAAAATTTTCCCTATTGTCCTTGCTAATGTCCCAGTCCCAATAATTGCTATTTTCAATAAGATTACCTCTATGTATTTTTTAAAGAATAATAAATTCTGAATCGTTTGGTTCTAAATGAAAATATAATAGTTAGATATTTATATCTTGAGCTATAATGATAGAATACAAAAATTTAAAATTGTTGTTGAATGGAAGGATAAAGTTATTTATCCCCAGAATAAGCATAAGTGATTCAAGAGATACAAGATTTTAAATAACGTAATAAATTTAATCCAGATCTATATCATCAAAAATGAATAAAAAAAAGAGTATTTAATTATGTTTATCTGATTTGCTTCTCATTACCATTTTAAAGCTGTCATCCTCGAGATCTTTAAACATTTTTAACTCATTTGTCAAAAACTGACTCAAAGCAATTCTAATTGCTTCACTACGGGAAGGATAGACCCCCATATCATTAAGAATTTGAATCGCATGTAAATACTTTTCTGGTAAATTAATTGTAATAATTTTCAATTTAGGCAACCCTTTTTATAAACCTTTTAAGATTTAGCTAAGTATCGATTGCTATACTTTATATATTTTATCGGATGTTTTATAAATCAATTATATTAATCCTTTAATGATGTTAATTGATTAATGGCTAACGAATATAATTCTATCAATAAGCTAATAAGATAATGATTGCTATTAATGTAATAATATCATTATTTTAAATCTAGTTGTGAGAAAAAATTAAGGAAAACAAAGAATATCATTCTTAATATGGTTTTAAGAATGATTTCACATGTAATATTAATGAAAAAGCTGATTTATATAAGTCAGCGTGACTCACTTCTTTAATATCTTTCAAATATTTTAAAGTGTAGTCTTCTTCTCTTTTTAGATAAACTTTATCTTTTGTTTTATGATCTTTATCAAAAAATACATCGATTTTTAAGACCTTCTGATCCATTCTGCCTGGCATTTCTGGAATCATATTAAACGTGAAGATTAGATCAGATTCTGATTCATTTACCGCATCTATAACAAAAAGTAAGTTTGGTTCAGCAACAGCTAAAAAGCTTTCTAAAGAATGGAAGATATCATCTACTTTTATATTTAATTTCGAATTTCCATTAATATCAGAAGTACTACAGTCACTAATTTTTGGTAAAAGAAATTTCTCTTTCCCTCGAAAAGCAAGACTCATCTCATTAGTATTAAGGTAAGTTTTTATTATTGGATCTTCTTTGTCTAAAGTAAATTTATCACTAATAGGGTTGTTTTTTATGTAAATTATTAACGATCCGGCAGAGATCAAATTAATTTTTTGATAATATATCTTGAAAAGGGGATTATAGGGCAAATTGATAATCTCTTTATTCCCACCTAAGCCAATTTGAGCTAAAAGATTAGCGGGTACTTGACTAGTTAAGGTAAATAACAAATATGACCTAAAATCACCCAACTCAATAAAGTTAGAAAAGTTTTCAAAGATCTTATGAACTTGATTAAGTTTTTGCTTTAAATCCTCAGACATTTTTAAGACTTTTAGGAATATAATTTATGTTCTTTGCATCATTGAATTAAAGATTATAATTAAATCTATTTATCTAAATATTTTGAAAGGAATTCTTTTAATGAATTCTTTACATCTAGAGTAATATGATGCTCAATTTCACAAGATAAATTTTCGATAACTTCTTGATCTTCCATTTTTAATACTTCTGCAAAAAACTGGTGAAGTAATGTGTGTGTTTCATCTAATTGTTTAGCAATAATCTTCCCTTTTTCCGTTAATCTTATAGCTTTTCGTGGTTCCCATTTAATTAAATCAATTCTTTTCAATTTTTCAAGCATACCACTTACAGAAGCAGGTTCTACATTGAGACTCTCAGCAATCTCCTTATTACTTACCCATCCCCCTTTCTTACTTTTAGATATTGAATGTATCTCGTCTAAATATCTCTGATAACTTTCTGGTATATCTGATAATTTAGGTTGTTCATTATTTCTTCTTTTCGCCATTTTTTTGAAGAATATCTAATATGAATCAAATAATAAATTAGTCTTGTAAGATTTATATCATTGATTATACTTTAATTTTTGTACTATATGGTATAATTATTCAAGTTATATACTTTTTAACCAAAATAAAATTAGTTAATCTATATTTTATCTTAATATTATATAAGAATTTAGAGTTATTAGAGAATAAAAGGGTTTAAAGTTGAGTAAAATGGCAAAAGTACTACCTGGTACACTTTTTTTAATTGTTGGGAATTCTGGTTCTGGAAAGGATACAATAATTTCTGAAATCCTTAAAAAATATCCATCCAATTCAAAAAAGATCTATGTCCCAAAAAGATTTATTACAAGAGAGCCCACTGAATCTGAAAACAACATTTTTATTTCAGCAGAAGAGTTTAAAAAGATGGAAGAAGATGGACAATTTGCTTTAAAATGGCATATCTATGGATTAGATTATGGAATAACAGTAGAAATTGATGATTGGCTTAAAAAAGGAAATCCCGTATTAGTAAATGTAAGTCGTACAATAGTGAAAAAAGCAAGAGAACTCTATACCAACAGTAAAGTAGTCTTCATAGATGTTCCTCTTGAAATAATTGTTAAACGTTTAAATAAGCGAGGAAGAGAAAATTCAGAAAGAATAAAAGAAAGAATTGGACGAGCACAATCAAACCAAAAATTTTCCGAAGCAGATTATATTATAGATAATTCTGGAGATTTAGAAGATGCTGTTGATACATTAATGAACTATATATTAAAAAATTAGGATAAAATTATCCTTCTTTGTTATGTTCCTGAATCATTTTATCAAGAAGGTCTGCGTGGCTTAAATACAGATTAGTAGAAACAATTGAAGGTACTTCTTTAGATTTAAGGTGAAGTAACTTAGACTTAAGTTTTTTTGCTTCCCATATCTCGCTTTCTTCCCCATTTGCTAGTGCCAAGAGATCAACAACATTAAGGGCTAGCTGAATCTCACCTGAATCCATTAATTGCTTTACTTTTTCCAACACTCGCTTATGATCTCCAATAGCCTCAAATATTGCCCTAGCTACCAAATCTGATCTCGCAGGATGAAGATTAGTTGGATTTCGATCCCACCAGCCATTTTCTGAACGATAAATATCTCGTACGATCATATCAGGACACCCATAAGTTGGTTTAGTCCATGGTTGATCAAATAACTCGGGGGGATAAGTAATGTCATGTAAAATCTCTACATCAGTCATACTTTGATTCATTCTTTTTACAACCTCGTGTCTTAAATATCTGAGACCATCAGCCATGTTTCCAAGTATTTTTTGAATTTCTTCAGTTCCTTTTATAGTAGAGCCATATGATGGAATCAGTATTTCCGGACGTAAGGCAATCATCTTATCTAAGGTATCAGCCCAGCGTGTTGAGTCGCGTATTGTACGTAACGGCGTTCCTATATTGGGGCAACTCATTGTCACAGCAGGTCCACTATAGAGTACGCGTTCCTTAGGTAACCACACTGCAATAGAATCATCTGTTTCTGAGGGTGCCCAAAGGATCTCTACTATACGATTTCCCATATTTAAACGTAAAATATTACTAAAAGTTATATCTGGGAAAACATAGACATATTGCATTTTTCTTTCAAGAGGGTAGCGGAATTGGATATTCGAAAGATAAGTTTGTAATTCTGAAGTCTCTTGATAGCGCCTATAACGCTCAGGAAGGTGCTCATGAGCAATAATTTGAGGACGAGGCTCACCACGTTTTTCCGCCTCCTTGAGAAAAGCTTTTATTCCAAAATTATAACTATTATGCCCGTGACTATAAATGATTGTATGAACCGGTATATCTGAGATTGTTCTTAGTTGAGCTAGAATATTATTTGCCATCTTTTCATCAGAGCCGGTATCAATTTGGATGAACCCAAGATCAGTCTCGAGAGCAACAGCATTTCCAATCGCTCCAATAACATGTATACCTGAAGAAACTGTGTGTATTTTTTGCTCACGTGCTAATGTAAATCCACTCTCTTGTTTTTTATATATTTTTTCTTTCTTCATTTTGTTCAAATCATACACTCTAAATTATTTATATCTAAATGTTTCTTATAATTTATAGGTTATATACAAGTTTCTCAATCAAATACTAAATTATTACTATTTGATTCTTTTCCGCTAAGTTTTAAAATCAATGGGATTTCAATTTGGTAATTATCATATCGCCTTTCTTAAATGGTTTTCAAAGGATTTTTCATTGAAAATAGACTCTAAATTTGCTATTCCAACCAAATTTCATAGAAAATTGGGATTTAATGATATTTTATTTTTGAAGATTTGATATATCTAGATTTATTAAAACAATCTTATTTTTTAAAAATGCTTTGAATATTATAATTACCAATCCGTAAAAATAACTATTATGAGTAAATTAGAGGTTCCTTATCGTATTACTGAGAGACAAGCTAAATCAGCTGCTAAAACACTTGCTCGAGCATTCCATGATTATCCCATACATATTTATTTATTCCCTGATGAAGATAAAAGAAGTAGAAAGGTACCAATACTAATGGAATATTTAGTTCGTTATGGAATCATCTATGGTGAAGTATATGGTAGTTCACCAAATCTAGAGGGTGTCGCTATTTGGCTTCCTTTTTGGGATGCTGAAATGACTGAAGAGAGATTTATAAAATGTCGTATGTCTTATAGAGATGGTAGAGAACTTCTCTCTGTTGTTGATGAGGGTTTTTCTAAGAACTTTGAACCTATAGAACAGTGTGATTACAGATGTCATAAACAATACGCTGATTTTTTTAACTGGTATTTATATCCAATTGGTGTAGATCCAGATCACCAAGGAAGTGGCTATGCGGGGATATTATTAAGATCAAAATTCGAGGAAATTGACAAACAAGATATACCTTGTTATTTAGAAACTCATAAGGAAAAAAATGTTTCGCTCTATCAACATTTTGGTTATAAAACTGTTGAAACCGGAATAATAAGGGGAACAGATCTTACATTTTGGGCAATGTTACGTAAAAAAGATTAGGAAATTATTCCCTTAAATTTTCATAGAAATAAGACTTTGAATTTTCTTTTCCATCAATTGGATAATATAGTGTTACAAAATTATTCATCAGTCTCATTTTTTATTTATAGTATTTTTCAATATTTACAGAAGAAAATTTTTTTAATATTATATATTAGATTTTATTAACAAATTTT
>JBHLQA010000023.1:0-15522 GCA_048885285.1 Candidatus Odinarchaeota archaeon | reverse complement strand
ATAGTTATATTGAGAAATCTGAACACTATATTTTTGAAAAATTATATGAGAATCTTGATTTATTAAAAAAGAATAAAAATAGAAAAAAAAAAGGAAAAATTGGAAATATAAAAAATTTAGAGATTGATATTATTAGTGCTTTATATGAATATATTTTAAGTTATAAAAAAAAGAAAAAATTGGGGGAATTTTATACACCAATTTCAGTAGTAAATTACATACTAGATGCAACAAGGTATAATCATCTAAATGAGATAGAAGATAAAAAAATCATAGATATTAGCTGTGGCTGTGGAAGTTTTATCATATATGCTATAAGAAAATTAGTAAGAAAATACCTTGAAATTCTTGAGAGAGGAAAAATTTCTGAATTAACACCTGAGGAAGCTAAAACTATAATAAATAAGGTTAAAAGTAACATTTTTGGAATTGATATTAATCCAATTGCCTGTATTTTGTGTCAAATTAATATCCAATTTCAATTATATGAATTATTTGAAGTAGTTAGAAAATCTGATTCAGCTTATCATTTTCCCAAATTTAATATTAAAAATGGCAATGCATTGACAATGGATCATGCTGAAAAGTATGATTTTGTTATAGGAAATCCTCCTTACTTATTCATTAGAGATATTCCGCTTGATCAAAGACAAATTATTGAAAATCTTGATTTTGTAACAAATGAAGGTCAATATGATTATTATCAAATCTTTCTAGAACTAGGAATAATATTTCTTAAACCTCATGGTATACTTGGTTATATTGTTCCCGACTCTCTTTTAGCATTATCAAATCGATCTATCATTCGTAAATATATATATAATAATACTAAAATAAAGGAAATTTATCATACAGGGCCTAAATTCAATGATCCTATTGTTTCTAATATTATTATCATTTTAGAGAAGGAATCTAATGTAATAGAAAGGAATAAGAACCAAATTATTATAAAGGCGACTGGTGAGTATGAAAAAAAAATTCCACAAGTAATGATTGAAAAATGGAGTTATAAATTTCTGATACATTTGAATAAGATAGATTTCTCAATTATAGAACACTTAACTACAAATTTCTTGGAAATAAAGGACTTAAACACAATGGATGAATTTAAATATTCATTAAGTCGAGGAGTTGAATTGACAAAAGCAGGGGAAGTAATATATTGTGAAAAATGCAAAAAATACTTTCCAATTCCAAAAAGTTTGTTAAAATGCCACGAATGCAATTCACCATTGAATAAGCGAAGAATTGAAATTATAATTTTTGCTGATCCTCCAAAGGATTCATTAAATGATAAATATGAGCTATATTTATACTCAATTAAGCGATATCAAAAAATGAAATATAAATATATTGATACATCTAAAGTAGGAATTAACTATAAAGACTTAAGTAATTATCAAGAAAGAATAATTATCAGACAGATAAATCAAGATAATATGATATGTGCTACATACGATCAGAACTTATCTTTAACATCCCAATCATTTTATAATTTAAAAATCAAAAATTCACCTATTTCTGAGTTTAATCATTTTTATTTATTAGGAATAATAAATTCAATGCTTTTATCATATTTCTTCATAAAATCATTTGGTTCTTATAAAAAATTATTTCCAAGAATATTAATTGAAAAAATTGAGTTATTTCCTATTATAATTCCAGATTCTGATAGATTAAAGCAAAAAGCAAAAAAAATAATAGAATTAGTAAAAAGAATCCTTAATAATTTTGAGGAAATCGAATCGCTTCAAAAGAAAGTTGATAATTTAGTTTTTGATCTATATGAGATTTCCGAAGTTAACCGAAAATATATTCTGGACTATATGAGCGCTCTAAGTAACTAAAATCAAATATGATTTTATTGAATTCTCTTTTTTGAATTATATGTCTTTAATATTCGATCCCATTTATCTGCCAATTCGGTGAGATTTGTTCTTCTAAATAGATTGACTGCTCGGTCTAAGATTTCAGCGATACTCTCTTCATATTTTACAATTTCTGAATCTTTAGATACATTTTCTATCATATTTAAAAATGGTTAAATTTCAAATAAAAAATAATATGCTATGGTGATATCTCCAGAAATATGATTATAATATTACCTAAATACATATATTTATTATTTAGAGATCTTATATTCTTAATATATTATAGTTGAGGTTTGCATACTTATGGAACGCCTTCCAAGTTCTAGTCTACTGAAAGAGATATTGGATAATTATTACAAAGAAATTGAGGGTATTTTAGGTGTCGCTATCTGTGATCGAAATGGTTTTATTATAGCTTCAAAGTCGAAACAAGAAAATGCAGATGAATCTGATGAAATTATTGGTGCTCTTTCAGCTATGCTTGATTCATATATTATTGATAGAATTAAAGCAGAATTTGGAACCTCGGATAGTTTCTTTAATATTACATCAACTGGAGATAAAAAATTTGTGTTTAGTTCAATGGGTCCAAATTCAATTTTAACAACGGTAGCAGAACAAACAACCACTGATATAGAATTAAAGGTATATTCGGAGCATGTTGCATCAAAAATAGAATTAGTGCTATCAACAAATGAGGAGGTATCACCAAAAATTCCCGAAATTATAAAGGCATTAGCAAAAACACGCGGAGGACGACTTCCTAATATGGCGGAAGAATATTCAAATAAACTAATACTATGTGGAGATAATCAAGTAGGTAAAACTTCATTAATTAGAAGATATGTAGAGAACAAGTTTGACCAAGATTATATCTCTACTATAGGCGTCCAAATCAGTAAAAAAACAGTAAATCTTAGTGAAAAGACTAAACTCAATTTTATAATTTGGGATATTGGAGGTCAAGTTCAACAGATGGCACCTTATAGAGCAAATTTCTATAATGGTGCAAATGCTGCTTTCATAGTATTAGATAGAACTCGACCAAATGCATTGGACAGCATAAAAAGATGGTATAATGATATTAAGAAATCTATAAAAAGAAATATTCCTATTGTAATAGTTGGAAATAAATCAGATTTAGTAGATAACATTGTAATAACTGAAGAACAAATAGAGAAAGTTGCTAAGCAATTTAGCTTTCATTATCTTGTTACATCTGCCCTGACTGGTGAAAATGTTAACGATGCTTTTTTATACATTGCTTATAGAGTTATTGAAACTCTTTAGTTATTTATCACAAACGTTTTTATGATTTCTAAATCTTTTAAATAATTGATAAGTTATACTTGATATAATTTAAAATTCAGAATTAATAAAAGGAGGTTAGAAAAGAATAGTACTTAAGGTTAATTGGCATGATGTTATGTCGACCTGAAACGCTGCAGGATATGTCATGGGATTTTCAATTAAAGAGCTCACATACAAAGGAAAATATCTAATATATCTTAGTGAACAAGAATTAACTGGCCCTTGGTTTAGCTTCACATTGGAGGGAAAAGAAATTGGCAGTATTCCAGTTATTCTAAAAAACATAGAGCCAACACCTATATACAATATGGTAAATACTCGCAAAGGAACTTCAATAAGTAGGATAACTCTAGACTTTAATATCATGGAGTATCTTAAAAAAATATCTCGAGAGCAAAATTTACAACTGAAACCATTGGAAAAGAAGGAATTTATTCGAGTATATAAAGATATCTTTAATCCTCCTCACATACCTTATATTAATACTTTTTTCACGATCAAAAATATTTCGAATTTTGCCCTAAAAGATTTTTCGATGTATTTTGTCTTTGATTTTGATTTAAATGGACTAGCTGGATACGACAATGATCTATCTGGATATGATCAAGAAAATGATATTATTTATCAATACGATAATACAGGATTATACGGTGGATTCTCTCCAATATCAAAATCAACCAACTATGAGTCATGTTTAACAAAAGATTTTATAATCGATCGAAATCATATGAATCTTTCTAATACTTTATATCAAGGACCAGGAGAAATTCTATCAGCTTTACAAATAGAGTTTATGACATTAGAACCAAATCATACTTTTCAGACTGCTCTTGTTATATCTGGGGGATTTAGTAAGGAAGAATTCATTGAAAATATAAAAGAAGGAAAAAATAATGCAATGAAACATTTACATCAAGTAAATCGGTCTGTGAAATCTATACAGCGGAATACTCAGGAAGAAGCATTTATAAAAATAAATCTCCAGAAAGCCGAAGATTGTAAGTAATATAAATCCAAAATAATGATTCAAATAAAAAAACCATTAGCAGGATAGTTATTTGATGAAAACTCTGCTCGAGTTTGGATTTAAAGAAATTTTATTTAATATTAAAATTATATTTTTTATGGTTTAGAATAAATTTACTCTTTAATTCTTTATATTTTATAATTTTATACAATAAAATCATTCTTTCTTGTTTTGTAATTACAGGAAATTTATAGTAGAAAGAGCTATATTTAATCTCTTTATTAAGGTTTTTATACTTTTCCATGTTTTTAACGTGTTGATTAAGTCTTTCTTTATTAAATTCATCATTCAATTGTATAATATTCTTTAAATTTTTCTTAAATATATTCATGAATTCAGGGTTAATTTCATACCCAATTGAATTTCGAGCTGAAATCATAGAGGCTAATGATGTTGTGCCCGTTCCCCAAAATGGATCTAAAATTAAATCTTCATATAAAGAAAACATATTTATTAAACGATAAGCTAATTCTATTGGATAGGCTCCTGATCGTTCCCTTATTTGATTATTGTTAGTTTTATTTATGATTTGAGATGTTCCTTTAATATCCTGCCAAATATCAGAAAACCATTTATTCCTTTCTTCCCAAAAAAATGCACTATTATATCTTTTTTCTGATTTTGGAGTGAATTTTCGTTTATTAACACCCTTTCTATAAATTAAAATATATTCATGCTCAAGTGAAACATACGCATTTGGGGGTATCATTCCAGACCCTAAGAATTTATTAGGACTATTTGTTGGTTTTCTCCACAATATACATGGTAATTCTACAAAATTATTTTCATGAAAATAGTTAGAAACTTGTATATGATTAGGAAATAATTGGAAACATCCGTCAATTTTTCTAGTAGCGTCTCCAATATTTATACAGGCAATTCCTCCAGGTTTTAATACACGGGCAACCTCTCTCCATACTTTTTTTAATTCTTGATGCATCAAATTAAACGCTTCTTTAGAATCCTCTTCTTCGAGCATTTGTTTAATCTCCTTATTTAAAGAAGAAAATAATTTATCCCACATTTCAATCATAGGATATGGTGGGGACGTTATCATTAAATCAATAGAGTTTGATTCAATTTCTCCCATATCAGTTGAATTTTTGAAATAAACCTTGTGCTCTGTTTCCATTATTACTTTTTAATTTAATCAATTATTCGTTTTAGTTTTTAATAATTAAAAGTTCAAATTCAATATGACACTATTTAGATTGGCGAATAAGAAAATTTAAATTTTTAGTCTAAAATTTGAATAAAATATCCAATTATTCTTAATTTATTATCAAAACGAGAAAAATCTGAAATAATACCTTTTAATCCAGAACCATTATGGTAAAGAGGTTTATAAAATTTTAGGTTGACAATTCCACTATTTCCTGGAGATATTTCATCTCCCTCAATAAATTTACATGGTGCAGTTCTTAAATCTACCATAGCGCTGTACTGAATACCATCTCCAGGTTTAATTATGTTATTTTTTGGTTTAAAAAATTGATTGATAAACACTTTTGCTTTAATAAAAATTTCCGGCTTATATATTCCTTGATTACTTAATATATTATCTCTACTGACTTCATCTGTCGAAATATTTCCTTTTAATGCAAGTCCTACACGATCACCCTTTATTGCAGTTTTAAAATTTCTATCATGTTTCTGAATACTTCGAATAATAACTTTTTTAATAGAGTTATTATATCCTACTAATTCTAACATTTGACCTGTATTAACTGTACCATCCTTGACAATTCCTAAAATAACTGTACCAATACCTTTTACAGAGAATGCATGGTCTATTAATATTTTCGTCATTTCATTTATATTGTTATTTGATTTTTGACGCGCTAATCCGATTTCAACAATTTTTTTTTTTAGAGTATTATAATCTTCTTTATTTATTAAATTGAAAATTTCTGTATCTTTTAGACTTGTTGTATTAAGTATATTTTTAATTTTAATCCTAAAATCTGATAATTTCCATTCATTATTTGAAGTAATTCCAGAAATAATTATTAAAACTTTAGTATCAAATAATTGGTGGAATAAGTCTATTCCTACTATTATTTCTCCTATAATAGAGTTTAAGCCAATATTAAGATCAACATTTAATATATGTATATTAGTTAAAACTAATGTTTGCAAAAAAGGTTTAATTTTATCAGGATATTTTAATGGAGTTAATGCGCAAAATACTTGATTTAATTCAGCATCAAGCCGATTATAAAATTGAATGTCTGATGAAGTACCGGGCGCTCCTAATGCTTGTCCTACAAGTTTATTATTATCTAAATTTTCCCCAAAAATTCCTACAAGGAAATTATGTTCAACAGATTCACTCATTAAATCGTTGAAATATTTGATTAAACAAAAATTTTATCTTCAAAAAGGAAAAGTTTAAATTACAAATATAACCTCTGATTTTTAATATTTTATCTAAATTATCAAAACTTAAAACATAAAATCAGATTTTGTTTGATTATTATGGCAAGTAAATCCAATGTTAATCAAATAATTTTAATTATTTTGGATGACGTTCGTGCTGAACATTTATTTGGTTTAATAAGTAAGGGTAGATTACCAAATATAGCTCAAATAGCCAACAATGGAATAAAATGTTCAAATTGTATTACATCTTATCCTTCTATTACTTTTCCTTGCTATGGTAATATAGTTACTGGTTCATATTCAGGATATTTTCCTAAAGAAGGAAGCGCTGTTCCATTGTATCACTGGTTAAATAGGAATGATCCCCCATCAGAAAGTAAAAAACCACCTTTTATTCGTAATTATGGGGATAGATCTCAAACACTAAAAATTAATAAAGATATTGGCAAACATGTGAAAACTATTTTTGAACAAGCACATCAACGAAATAATTTAAGTTCTAGTTGTTTTTTATTTCGTGGAGCTTATTTTGTTGCTGGAAAAAGTGTATTTGATGTACAGGGCATCTTTAAAAATATCTCGGATGCATTTGAACAACCAAAGCAGTTCTTTCAAAATAATGAACCCCCTCTAATAAGTGTAGGGTACGTTTTTCAAACAGATGATATTGTACATAAAAAAGGATTCGATAACTCCGAGTATATCAAACTACTAGTTGATTGTGATAAATTTCTTGGTTCATTAATAGATATATTAAAAAATAAGGGATATTTTGATTCTACTGCGATTGGTATAATTTCAGATCATGGTAATTTTAAAGCAAAAAAACATTTTGATCTTGAACCTTTTTTTCAACAAAAAGGATTGATACCTTATAATCCTAAAAAAGGAACAGGGGATTTTGATTGTAATTTTGGCTCAGTTGGATTTTTTAATTTTCCAGGAGATAATTGGAATTATCATCCCTCAGTTCAACAACTACAGAATTTCAAGGTGATTGGACGTGGAATACAAAATTTAAATCTTATGGATAGCTTATGGGAAATTCCTGGAGTTAAACATATGTATTATAGAAAAGATGATAATAAGCCTGATAAAGGAACAATTATCATTGAATATCATGAAAAAAAAATTGGAAAAACAATTAGAGGTTTGATTGAATATGAAGGTTTTGGCAAACAGCAAAAGACCAGATTTATTTACAATGAAAATGATCCTTACGGATATTGTAAAAATGATAATTCAGCGAAAATTTTAGACAACAAATTTCATACCTTAGAGGAATGGTTGGAAGCTACACATAATTCTGATTTTCCAATGATTATAGATCAAATCCCTCGCTATTTTAAAAATCCTAGGTCATGTGATATCATTACCTCCACGTTAGGTGAATACAATTTTAATTATGAGCATGGAATAACTAAAGGGATTTCACTATATTCTCATGATAACGGGCTTAGAGAGTCAATGATTGTTCCCTTCATTGTTGGTGGCTCTTCAGAAATTCCACAGATAGATTTAGCATATTGCAAAACAACGGATATGACCCCCACTCTCTTAGATTTATTAGGAATTAAACCACATTCAAGTGTAATCGGAAGATCTATTTTGAATTGATAGTGCCATATTTTTTATAAAAGTCTATTTTTGATCATATATTTTGGATATTAATTATTAAACATTTATATCCAAGTTCTTTAGAAAAATAATTTTTATTCAGATTTTTTATAAATATAATGGATATGAGAACAAATAATTTTCGAGTTTAATAGTTATGAAAGCTAATAATATAATAATTGTACCAGAAACGCACTGGGACCGTGAAACTTTATACAATTGATGTATATAGCATGATTGGTACCTCCCTTTTCAAGAGTTTCGTGCTAGACTGGTAGTTATGATGGATAAATTATTACATATCTTGGAAACCGATCCTGACTATAGAAACTTTACATTAGATGGACAAATCATTCCCATCGAGGATTATTTGGAAGTTAGACCAGAGAACGAAAAAAAAATCAAAGAATATATTAAACAAGGAAGACTATCTATTGGTCCTATGTATGTACTTCCTGATGAATTTTTAGTGAGTGGTGAATCATTAATTAGAAACCTAATGATAGGGCATCAGATTGGTAGAAAATTTGGAAAAGTAATGAAAGCAGGGTATATTCCAGATCCTTTTGGGCATATAGCTCAATTACCTCAAATTATAAGTGGTTTTGATATTCCTTCTCTATTATTTTGGAGAGGATTTGGGAATGAATTTGAGGAAAATAATCTTAATTTGGAATTTTTATGGAATGCTCCTGGAAATGCAGCCTCTATATTAGCAATTTTTTTACGGTTTGGTTATATGTCATTAGAAGGATTAAATCCAAAAAAAACTCAAGGAGAATATAGAAAAGCTCATAGAGCTATTAAAAATGCTATAAAGAAATTTGAAAATTATATCAATACTCCTTTTATTTTGCTTAATAATGGATCGGATCATCATGAGGCATTACCAGAGATTCCAGAGATAATTAAACAGTGGAATGAAACAAATCCAGATATTCATATTGAGCAAGCTGATTTTGAATATTATACAAAAAAAGTATTAGAATTTAATCCCCAATTAAAACGATTTCAAGGTGAACTCAGGGGAGGTAGGTTTGCTCATTTACTTTCAGGGGTTTTTTCTGCACGAATGTGGATAAAACAAAGAAATACTGAGATAGAATACTTATATGAAAAGTATTCCGAACCAATATCAACAATAACTTGGCTTTTTGATAAATATAATAAATTCTCATACCCCAAAGAATATATATTAACAGGACTAAAATGGCTTCAAAAAAATGCCCCCCATGATAGTATTTGTGGTTGTAGTATTGATGAAGTCCATGATGAGATGAAAGTTCGGTTTGATTGGGCAGAACAAATAGGAAGAGAAGTCTTTAATAATGCTGTTATTTATTTAAGTGAGCTTATAAATTTTAATCCTAAATATACATCTTCTAATATATTAATTGTATATAATCCACTTCCATGGCGAAGAATAGATATAGTCAAATTTAATTGTATTGCTCAAAAAAGTACTGATGATAAATTTCCATATAATATAAAGGTAATTGATTTCAATGATAATGAAATTGAGAATCAGCATCATTATGTTGATGAACAACCTAGATATATTCAAAAGGAAAGTATCAGTCATGAATTTACCTTCTTAGCAGATATTCCTGCATGTGGTTATAAAACGTATTATGTTGTTCCTGCAGATACTATTACAAATTCTATTACTAAAAATATGGATTTTAAAATCACAAGAGAATTCTTAGAAAATGAATATTATCGAATTAATATACAATCAGATGGTTTTATTGAAGTTATTGATAAAGAGACGGGAATTATTTATGAAAATTTTTGTGAATTCGAAGATTTGGGTGATTGGGGTGATGAATATGATTTTTCAGGTCCTATGGATAATCAATTGGATCTTGTTTTTACTTCTGAAGATGCTATCATATTTGAGAGAGCCGTATATATAGATGGTCCTACTCAGAAAACATTTAAATTAAGGCTAAACTTGAAGCTTCCTTATTCCCTTACAAAAGATCGATATAATAGAGAAGAATGGCTAGTTGATAACAAAATAACTATATATATTTCACTGTACAAAGGGATTAAATATATTGATCTTAAGATTGAGATGGAAAATTATAGTAAAGATCATAGAATTCGCGTTTTATTTCCAACAATGATAAAAGCAGATGAAGTATTCGCGGATGGACATTTTTATGTGGTTCCAAGAAAAGTAAAACTACCAAATGCAGAAAATTGGGTTCAAAAACCTTTACCGATAAATCATCAAAAGGATTTTGTTTCAGTAAGTAATGATTCAAGAACTTTTGCAGTAATAAATAAGGGGTTACCTGAATATGAGGCAAAAATAAATGAAGATAATACAATAACATTTGCAATAACTCTTTTGAGATGTGTTGAATGGTTATCCCGAGATGATTTTGCATCTAGAATGTCTCATGCTGGTCCAGGTTTTAACACTCCTGGTGCACAATGTCTAGGCAAAAATTCATTTGAATTAGCAATAACTACTTCATCAAAATCAAACTGGTTAGATTCAGAAATACATATTAGAGGAAAAGAATTTAACAATCCACTTAGACCAATTTTTCCTACAATGGCTCACAGTCCTTTTAGAATTACAGATAAAGTTATATTAAAGCCAACAGGAGTTTTATCATATTTTTTTAAGCTAAAACAGAAAGAAATTGAATCGTATCTTCCATCTACATTAAGTTTTCTTAGAATTGATAATAAAAGTGTGGTTTTAAGTGCATTAAAAAAAGCAGAACAAACAAATTCACTAATTATTAGAATATATAATATATCTCCCCTAACTCAAAAAGCACATATAGTTTTTTATAAGAAATTTTCTATTAAGAATGCTGAAATGGTAAATTTACTGGAGGAAAAGCCAAAAAATAATATTAAAGCAAAAGTAATTAGTTATAAAAATAATAAGCTTAAAATAAAATTGGATCCACATGTAATAAGTACTTTTAGGATTGATCTTGATTTACTTTAATTTATTAATAATAATATTCTTGGACATTTGAAATGCCTTAAAAGGAGTTGTAAATTTTATAATTTTAATAGTAATATTCTAAGCATGATTTTTTATGGAAGATTCTAACATTGATTTTGATGTTTTTATTATAGGAGCAGGCCCAGGAGGTTCTATAGCGGGTCGAGTAGCAGCAGAAAATGGTTATAAAACCTGTATTATTGAAAAAGAGGTAATTGGAGACAATGGGAGATATAAAGCATGTGGAGGTGCTATAGGGTGGGAGTTAGTTGAAGAGATTGATTATCCAGAGGAAAAAATAAGTCGTAATTTTGAATCTTTAGAACTTCATCACGTAGATGGTGATAGAGGTTCTAAGAAAGGTAAAGGTATAACAATTTGGCGAAATGTATTTGATAAATTTCTAAGCGACATGGCAATTGACAGTGGAGCAACTCTGAGAGAAAATGAACCTTTAATTCATATCGAAAAGAATAATGGTTTTTATAGTATTATTACCAATAAGGGAAAATATACTGCTAAATACATTATTGCTGCCGATGGTGCCACGTCCACAACTCTAAAAATACTAGGGTGGCCATATTTCACAAAAGAGAATGTAGTTTTGACAATTACTAAAGAAATGAAAACTTCAAAAGATAATATTAAAAATATATTAGGCGATGATGCAATTCATGCATTTTTTGGAATAAAAAGTTTTATTCCTATTGGTTATGCATGGCTATTTCCAAAAGCGGAAACAATTACAGTAGGATGGGGAAACCAAATAAATTTAGTCAAGAACTCTAGAGAGGAATTTAAAAAATTTGAAAACCTCCCTTTTGTGAAAAATTCTCTAATTAACTCTAAATTGAATATTTACAAAGCTCATCTAATTCCAGTGGGGCTAAGACCAAAACTTTATGAGAATAATGTATTTGCTGTAGGTGATGCTGGTGGAATTGTAGACCCTATTAGCGGAAAAGGAATTCCTTATGCAATGATGAGCGGGCAAATAGCAATCGAAACTATTAAAAATTGCGAGAAAAGGGATAAATTGGATAAACTCGGGACTTTTTATGAAAAAAACTTAGATAGAAGGTTTCTCCGCGTTCTAAAAGCTAAAAGAATAGCTCGCGACCAAATATTCAAAAATGATGAGAGTTTAAAAAAATTCCTTTCTTTATGGGAAAAGTATCGCAGTTCTGAAATAGTTATGAAACAATTACTTTGATTTAATTACTTAATTTTTTTATCTCTATTATAAGATCTTCATTCCTCTCGTTTCAAGAATCAAAAATAAAGGAATTAATTTATAGAAACCCTTAGGAAGGGAGAAAAATAACAGATAACCATGGATATAAAATACAAAGGAATTAAGTTAAAAAATTTTCCTTAAAATTTATTTGTCTTGTTTTATCCTTTCTTTTATAAAATTCATGAGAATGTAGGGCAAATTTTTGAAATTTTGATAATTCATTTAAATATCTTATAATATCTTACAAAATATGGAATTTTTTCAAAAGAATGTCGTATTCAGGGATTGAGTAAGTAGTTAATCAAATAGGATTACTAATTTTAGTCTATACATAAAAAAATTTCAGCTTCATTTATTATGAAAATAAGTAATGTTATAACTTTTTGATAATCTTTAATTATTTTAATAAAATTGATAACTTACCTATTATAAAATATCATAATTTATTGAGATGTGTAATATTATGAAATTTCTAGAGTATTCAAAACATTATATTCCTAAGATTAATAATGCTATAAAATCAATTTATGAGAGGAAATTAAATAGTGTGGAAAATCCTTTCTTAAAAGATTATTATTCTGAATTAAAAGATTATTTCCTTTCAGGTGGAAAAAGAATTAGACCATTGCTATGCATAGCTACTTATAATGCTTTTACTGAAAACCGAAATGGAGAGATTGTATTACCAAGCGTAGGGGTCGAGTTTCTTCATAATGCTTCACTAATTCATGATGACATAATCGATAAAGATGATTTTAGAAGAGGAAAACCTGCCTTTCACTTCAGATTCAGAAATTATCATCAAAAGTATAACTTGAAAAGAATGATAGATGTAGATTTTGGTAATTCAATAGGTATTATAGGTGGTGATTCCGCATTCTTCTTAGGATTAGAATCATATCTCTATAATGAGTTTGAAAGAGACCTTAATTTAAAAGCTATCGATTATTATAAGCAAGCTTTTATTGAGATTGCAAACGGGGTTTTAATTGAAACAGATATGGTTAATCAGAAAAATCTAACAATATCAGATTATATTAAAATGATATCATTAAAAACTGGAGCATTAATTGAAAAATCGATTTTAATTGGTGCAAATTATGCTAAGGTTAATGAAAAGTCTTTAAAAGACCTTTCAATTTATGGTGTTAATCTTGGTATTATTTTTCAAATAATAGATGATATCTTAGGAACATTTGGTGATGAAAAATTAACTGGAAAACCAACAGATGGAGACATAAGAGAAGGTAAAAAGACATGCTTATTAATCGAAGCTTTAAGTAAATTAGAAAAAAAAAAGAAGAACAGACTAGTTGAATTAATAGAAACACCAGATATGACAAATGATAATGTTCAAGAAATTAAAAACTTATTTATTAAAGCAGATGTTGTTAATTCATCTAAAAAACTCGCAAATTCATACTTCAAAGAAGCAAAATTATCTCTCGATAATTTGAGTAAGGAAGTCAATGAATCGGAATTGGAATTCTTTGAAAACCTTTTAAATTTTGTATTTGAGAGAAAATTTTAATTTTTATAAAATAAAATATTTTTTACCTAATTTTAATATTTCTTGATAATATTACGCAATTTCTTTTCCAAACCCACCTTTAAATAGTCTTACTTTTTTTAAAAATATGCAAATAGTTATTAGAAAAACTAAACTATTTAGGCAAAAATTCAGGGGTTGGCAGGTAATTATTCTTTCAGAATATGATATTTTAATTGTAGATGATAGTAGGTTTAAAATAAAGTTATTAGAATAAATAATAAAATCAAAAGGCTATACTTCTAAAGCTATTGGGAGTATTTCACAAGCAAAAGAAGAATTATCTTAACAAACGCCGAAATTAATATTTTTAGACGTTAATCTGCCTGATTTAAATGGTTTTGAATTTTGCAAATTTCTTAAGAAAAAAGAACAATTTAAAAATGTATTGGTTTATTATTTTTCAGGTCTTTCCGAAGCGGAAGTTGCTATAAAGACACTTGAAACGAGAGTAGATGGTTATTTAACAAAACCTTTTGATTTAAATGATTTTAATGAAATTTTTGAACATATAGAACAAGTTAGTGCTACATAATCATTTATCTCTGTTATGTATTCCTTATAATGCTTATCATATTAAATAATACACAAATTAAATATTAACCTCTAGTTAAAGGAATATTCTTATTATCTTTCAAATTAAAAAAGAATTAAGAACTAAAAATCATAATTGAATTATTAAAATCAAAATTGATTTTTCATTAAAAACATCAAGATTTAGGTTAATGTTAGTTGCAATTACTGGCACCTCTGGAATTCATTTAGCAATAAGATTTCTTGAAATACTTAAACAGAAAGGCATAAAAAGGGAATTGGTCATTTCAAAAAATGCTGAAAAGATTGTTTCTGTTGAAACTAATTATAATATCTTAGAGGTACGTAAATTAGCTGATAAAAATTATGAAGTAAATGATCTATTAGCACCTCCCTCGAGTGGATCTTATAAACTTGATTCCATGATAATAATTCCATGTTCAATGAAAACTCTTTCTGCTATCGCAAATGGTTATGCAAGTAATCTCATTACCAGAGCTGCTGATGTAATGATAAAAGAGCAGAGAAAGCTTATCCTTATAGTACGTGAAACTCCTTTTAATGCGATTCATTTGGAAAACATGCTTAAATTAGCAAAATTGGGGGTTATAATTTTTCCTCCTATTCCCGCTTACTATACTAAACCAAAAAATATAGAAGAACTTACTGAGTTTACAATAGGGAGAATTTTAGATCAGATAGATATTAAAAGTAATATTAAAAGATGGGGGAATTCATAAGCTCTTTTAATTAAATTATTATAATAAAAAATAATAAATTAAAAACTAAAAATCTAAATAAGAATAAATTTAATCCATAAAATAAATAAAAATATCTATAATTTTTGAGTAATTTATTTTATAGAAATTTAGAAAAATTTGCTTAAAAGTGAGTTAAAGAGGAATTCAATTGAAAATATTTCAGGATGTTTGGATTCTTGAGAAATCGGGAATTGTAATTTTTCATAGAGAATTTGATAAAGTTGTATCTCCTCAACTTTTTGGAGCAATGATGAGTGCT
>JBHLQA010000022.1:0-15663 GCA_048885285.1 Candidatus Odinarchaeota archaeon | reverse complement strand
TTACTTGTATTTTCATTATTTTCAATAAGTAAAATTCTCCCTGCCTGCTCAACGATGAATAATTCATTGGTTCCATTTTCAGAATCATAAATTCCAACAGGTCTAGAAAATGTGACATTCGGAAATGCATTCTGAATATTGTAATCATAATTAATTGGAGTTGTTTCTTGAAGATTCAAAAGAAAAAGAGTTCCAATACCAATTCCAAGTCCAATAATTATACCAAAAATAATAATAAAAGTTAAAATCCATTTTTTTTCCAAAAGAAAAACCTTAAAGATTACTATATAATTGATTCTAGTTAGAAAAGCTAATAGAAATACCTATTGATTTTAAATTAGAAGTTTTTCTCCTGAAATAATTTTTATTCAAAAGAGAGTTATGATTTTATTCTTGGATTCATAAATCTATACTTTTAAATTATTAAATCAAAATTTTTAAGCATTTCTTAATCTCATTTCAATATGGATAATCAAATAGAGAATTATGGAGATAATTTTCAACAAAAATCTAAATATATTAGAAATAAACTACCACAACATCGATTAAATTGGCAAAACAAACCGAAAACATTTAAAATATATCCTAATGCTATAAAAACTATAAAACTGGAAGAACCGGTTTTTGATGAGCAAATAAAGTTTTGGAAGGTGGTTTTAAGTAGAAAATCTACTCGGAAATTTAAACAAGAACCGATAAAGCAATCTCATATTAGTCAATTGTTATATGGAATGACAGGTTTAACTAGAATTTCACCTCAAGTTGCTTTTAGAACCGTTCCTTCGGCGGGAGGGTTATTTCCTATTGAAGTATACACGATAATTAATAATGTGGAAGAGTTAGAAAAAGGATTATATCATTATAACATTGCTCAACATATGCTTGAATTATTAAAAGAGGGAGATTTTCGAGCTGAAATTGCAAAAGGTTGTTTGGATCAGCAAATGGTATATAATTCGGCCGTAAGTTTCGTTTGGACTGCTGTAATTGAAAGATCTAAGTGGAAATATCTTCAAAGATGCTATCGTTATATTTATTTAGATGCAGGACACATAGGGCAAAATTTTTATCTAATTGCTGAGGCATTAGGCTTAGGGGCATGTACAATAGGAGCAATATATGATGATGAGATTAATGATCTATTGGAAATTGATGGTATTAATGAAACTGCAATTTATGTAGGAATTACTGGTCAAAAATTCTAAATTTGTGGATTAATTGAGCATTTATAATAATTTAATTACTTTAAGAAAGTTTAAATACTCAAAAAGATTGAATACAACTTAACAACAACTTTAAATATTTTACATTTTAAATGGGTTAAGAAAATATAATCATTTCTGAGAACTTTTCTATTTATTTTTTTACGATTATAATTTATATTTTAAATATGATAATTAGGCTCACAAATTAATTAAAAGAGTTGAGTAAATGAAAATGTTTAAAAATATTGAGAAAGAAGATATAACCCTTATAGATTCTCTAAATATTCAACAAATAAGGAGTTCCCGCCAAAAAGGTGAGATCGTATCCTCTGAAAAATCTTTCGAGAATAAAGATGTAGATTCTTTACTAAAGGATGATATCGTGCATCAGTTCTACAAGCTTCCAAAATATTATGATATAGCGTTCACTAGAAATATTAAAGACGATGTTATTTTTTTTGAATATTGTTTCCAGCGATATTCAGACATAGTAGTGAAACGAGTTTTAGAACCTGCTTGTGGATCAGGTATGTTCTTAGAATGTTTACCAAAATATGGATTTCATGTATTAGGTTATGATTTAAGTTCTGCTATGGTTGAATATGTTAAAGAAAAGCTGAGATTTTCTGGTTTCACAATTGATCAGACCGATATTATAGAGGGAAATATGAAAAACATAAGGTTTGATAATAAATTTGATGCTGCCTTTATTTGTATAAATAGTTTAGGATATTTAAGAAGTAATGCTGATATTTCTTCACACTTTAGAGCAATGGCAGAATCACTTAGAAAAGGAGGTATATATATTGTTGAAATAAGCTGTAAATGTGAAGATATAAAAAATGAGAAAAAACCAGATGACATATGGTATGTGCAGGAAAATAATATTGATTTAGAACTAACTTGGGCAATCAAATGGTATGATGTAGAAAATAGAATACGTAATGTTGATTTTCGAATGTTAGTTAAGGATAATGGAAATGAATTTCTCATTGAGGAAGAACATGAGCTAAGATTATGGATATTTGATGATTTTAAGTATTTCGCAAATTCAAATGGCTTTGAAATTGTGGGAATCTATAACCAAAACTATGAACAAATCTCTGAAGATATTCCAATTACAGGAGAGTTGGGGTCCCTGTTTTTTATTTTAAAAAATATTGGTAATGAAGAGATTTAGATTTTTTTTATAAATATCTTATTATTTTTATTTTATTAAAATCACTGAAATTTTTATCAGTTCAAAAAATCAATAAAAAAAAGAATAAAATTATTAAAATCTTTCATTATAAAGATTCTAAAAAAGCGATAAAAATCTGTTTGGATGCATCTGGTAAATCTTCAACATATTTTTTGACTTTTTCAATAAATTCTTCCTTTGAATTAGCATCTTTCAAAACGTAATTATCAATATCTCTAAATTTATTCGTGATTTTTTCATATGCATGGGTTAATGTATCAAGATTCTTACTTATTGATAATTTCCATTCTTGATCAACCTGTTTTTTATCTTTATCTTTCTTTTCTTTTTCTTTATCCTTATCCTTCTTATCTTTATCCTTTTTATCCTTATCTTTCTCCTTCTCTTTGTCCTTTTCCTTGTCCTTTTTTTCCTTCTTCTCTTTTTCTTCTTTCTCTTTATCTTTTTTATCTTTATCTTTCTTGTCTTTATCTTTTTTATCCTTATCTTTTTCTTTTTCTTTTCCCATAAAAACTCAACTACGTACTATTTTAATTTGAACCAAATATAGAATTTAATATATTTAAAATTTTGGAGATTATTCAAAATTTACATTTATAATTTCTTTTTTAAATAAAATATAAGGATGTGATTTATTTTAAAAAAATCAAATATGCCTATATTTAATATGTATTATTTGAAATATTATGGTATTAAATGTGAAATTTATAAGCAGAGAATTTCATTATTATAATTAGAGAAATAATAAAGAGTATTTAGATTATATTGATTGTCATATTATCATATTTTCATACTAGAATTGGTACTGATATTTACTACAAATTTCCAGAAACTCCAGTGGAGAAGGAGGTTTCGGATAGAATATATGATGTTATGACTCAACAAAAGGAGGAAGAATTTTTCACACATACTTTCAGAAATTTAAAGTTATTAAACTATTACTTCCAAATTAGTTCAGATTGGGCTCGTGGTAATAGGGAGATGATAATGCTCTCAATAATCCTTAATCAATTAATTTCTCCTGAAATTGAAGAGGCTATTAAGATTTTATGTATAAAATTTGCGCAAAGAATGCGATTAAATAGCGAAATCTATACTGGATTTTATATCAAAGATTTATCTAAATATGACGATAAGGATAAAGAAAGGATAGTGCAAAGTGAGTTATTAGTCAGACAATGGGTAAGAGATCTTTATTGGGAGACCTTAGAAGAATCAAGAAAAAAATCAGAGGAAGAGAAAATTACTACGATGTTAAACGACCGATATATATTTGAATCCTTAGAAAAAATGTCAGAAGAACTGAAAAACATCAGTAGAGAGATTGAAAATAGTTCAAGTGATAATACTTTGAAATCGAATAAAAAGATTAAGAATTCTATTTTAAATTTAAATAAAATTATTGATGATTTATATGGTGGATACATCGAAAAGATGACAACGGTAGATATTGAGGATCATGAAGGTATTTTTTCTACAGATGAAGATATAGATGCCTATAGTCTAAAGAGTAAGAAAGAGTTACTTCAGCTATTAGAGGGTGAAGTTAAAAGAAAAGAAGAATAAGCATAATGCATTTGATTTGGAAAAATTTTTTGACCGATTAGAGGAATTATTAGAAATTAATGGTTGTAATGGGTATGATTTAACAAATGCTAAAATTTTATTGGAAGAAATGAATATTCCTAAAGAGGAACAAGAGGAATTTTTAGAAGATTGTAGAAGGTCTGGAGGATTCTGTGATTGTGAAATTTTTTTAAACTCTGAGGAATATTTAAAAGAAAAATATAGTAGTATGAAAAAATAGAGTCATATTCTATTATTTGATTCCGAGTCTATCTTTTTCTAGTTGGACTAATTCTCGTCTTAATATTTTACCTGAGCCTGATTTTGGAATTTCATCAACAAATTCTACTTCACGTATTTTCTTATAAGCAGAAATCTTTTCAGCAACCCAATCCATAATTTCTTGTTCACTTACTTCTCCTTTAGATTCGGGTTTTAAAATAATAAATGCTTTTGGTATTTGTCCAATATCGAGTTCTGTAGATGGTTTTCCAATAACAGCAGCATCAGATACATGTGGATTTTTAAATAGCAAGTCCTCCAGTTCAGCAGGGGCAATACTCCAACCTTTATATTTTATCATTTCTTTAATACGATCCATAAGATGTTCGTATTCTTCTTCATCGATATATGCCATATCACCAGTTCTTAACCATTTTTCTCCAGTCATAGGATCAGTCCAAAAAGCTTCTTCAGTAGCTTCTGGACGATTCCAGTATCCTTTCATTACTTGGGGTCCTTTAATTACCAATTCACCTACACTACCCCGTTCGGGAAGGTCTTCTCCCGTTTCTAAATCAACTATTTTATGATAAGTATCTGCAAGTAAAGTACCTTGAGATTCCATTTTACGTCGGAACGTAGGATTTACAGCTACAACTGGAGAAGCTTCAGTTAAACCCCATCCATGTTGTATTGCAACATCATAAGCGTTACATTTTTCTTTTGCTAATTTATCGAATCTCTCAAGTAATTCGAGAGCGATTGGAGCAGCACCATTATTGAAAATTTTTAGGCTACTCCAATTATAACCTTTTATATTTGGATCTTCAAGATGTCTGACAACTTCAAGAAATATTGGAGGTACACATAAACTGTAAGTCACTTGATATTTGTCAATAAGTTCACAAAATTCATCTATATGAAATCGAGGGCTTACAACCTGTGCTGCACCTAATAAAATTGCTTGGTTCATACACACATTAAGTCCATAGATATGATAAAGAGGAAGTACTGTCATAGCAACATCAAAATCACTTAGCTCATATGTTGGAGATACTTGGACGATATTTGATACCATATTATAATGCGTAAGCATAGTTCCTTTTGGTAATCCTGTTGTTCCACTTGTATAAACTAATGCCGCAAGATCTTCTTTTACATTGAATTCATATTTTGGAGGATCTGGTTTTGTTTCTGACATGATTTTTGACCATCCAATAGTTCCCTCTGGAATTTCTGGATTTTCTTTAGATTCTATTATTATTATATTTTTTATTATTATTTTATCTTTAATAGGCTTTACAAATTCATATCTATCATGAGCTACGATAATAGTTTCTGCTCCAGAGTCATTCATTTCATATTCTACTTCTGTTTCTTTAAATTGTGGATTCATTGGTACTAATATAGCACCAGCTTTTTCTAATCCAAAGAAGGTTATTTCCCATTCAATTGAATTTTGAGCAAATATAGCCACTCTATCTCCCTTCTTCACTCCTAAATTTTTTAATACCGTAGCGAATATATCCATTTGTTCTTTAAATTGCTTAAAGGTTAACTCTTTAGGATATAGAAAAGCAAGATTATCAGGTAATCTTTTAGCTGTATCATCTAAGACTTGATGAATTGGAATTTCAGGATAATAAAGATGACCTCGTTTGTATTTAACCACTAATTTCACCTATTTCTGAAACGATTTTAAAATATATGTAATTTATCTATTAAATATTAATAATTTGTTGTTGAATATTATTAAATATTTCATGTTATAATAAGGATTCCTATAAAAAGACTCTAAATTTCTTTAATAGAAGATACTTTGGATATAATTATAGTAGGGGGAGGTCTTGATTAAATATTTTAACAAAAATGTATGTAACCGCTAGTTTATTCACTTTAATTATTAAAAAAACTGAAAAGTACTTTTATCTAATTTTACAAATGACCTATGTGATATTCCATTCTGAAAATCCCAGAATACTACCACAAAAGGGACAATACCACATTTTTTTTCTTTTAGTAAATTCTCCTTTAAATCCCTGATACTTTTTTCGACCTTTTTTATCTACTTCCTTAGCATAAAAATCATATATATGAAGTTCTTTTTTACAATAGGGACATTTTGGATAAACATGAGACACAGTCTCAAAATTGTATCCACAATTAGGGCATTTTAATTCATTAATATCCACACTATTCCCACATTCCCAACATCCTTTTTCGAACATAAGTTTCCTGAATTATATTTTTAATATTGAATTGTAATGAAAAAAAGTAAGTTTTCTCTATTTATATTTATATAGATTTCAAGTGTCGTTTAATAGTAAACATGAATACAATGACATTTAACACTTTTTGAATGTTTAGCAATTGATATACTTCTCAGTAATCACAAAATTATAAAATTTTAAAGTCAAATAAAAAAAAAAGAGAATTAACTGGTTGTAATAATGCCAAAACTTATAAATATCAGTACGCCCATTATAAGACACATCATCCCGTAAATATAATAAGCTCTGAGATATTTATCACTTAAAAACATTAGATCCGTCATATACCAACTTACGCATCCACCAATTCCCCAAATAGTTATATCCGTAATTATATTAGCCCAACTATCAAACTTGCTTTTACCACCTAGCATATATAAGAGTGTATTTTCAACAATTTCCCAAATACCTGCGATAATAACGATAATTATCCAGTAAAGAACAAAACTTTTAAATTCTGGCTCGTTAACTGGATCTTTAGGAACACCGGTTAAATTCTTTATTATCCAACCAAATGTGAATGCTATCACAAATAGAGAAACACCCCATAAAAAATGTGCTATAGTCCAAAAATCAAACGAAGCAGTTGATAAATTTTCTGTACTCACTGCAACTACAGGAATATCAAATACAGCAGCAATAATTGGCGTTATAATTAAAATAATTAATAAGCCCAGTATTATTAATAGAGGGATAAATCTTTTTTCCATACTTACTACCACCTATTATTATTTTGTAAAGCGAATTTCATATTTTGTAATATCGAATAAGAGTCCTTTTAATATATAACTTAACTTTTTCAAAAAAAATTAGAAGTCCCATAATTATTCCAAAAATTTCAAAAAAAACAATAAACACTTAATAATATTATGAAAGTAATTAATTTATATAATATAATTTTTTATTCTTCTTCTAAGGAGGAATAAGCAATGAAAGACCAAGATATAATGAAAGTAGAGAATCCGGAGGATCCAGAAGGATGGTTTGATCTAGGAGTAAAACTTGGAGAAAAGGGGGATTTTACAGGAGCTATTGATTCTTTTAATAAAGGTTTAAAAATTAATCCAGAAAATGTAGTAGCTTGGATAAATTTAGGAGTTGCATATGGTCAAAATGGAGATTCCCAGGCGGAAATAAAGGCTTATAAGAAAGCTCTTAACCTTGATCCTAACAATGTTGAGGTACTAGTTAACCTTGGTGTTGTCTTTGAAGAAATAGGTAATTTTGAAGAGGCGATTAATGCTTATACTCAAGCATTGGAGATTGACTCAAATGATGCGGATATTTGGTTCGATTTAGGTGTTGCTCTTGGAAGAATGGAAGAATTTTATTCTGCTATTAGAGCTTACAGAAAAGTTCTAGTACTTAATCCCATTGATTCTCAGGCTTGGCTCAATCTTGGAGTTGTGCAAATTCTGACTGATGATTTTGGAGAAGCGTTGCAATCATTTGATAAGGCGTTAGAGATTAATCCTGATGATGAAAAAGCATGGTACAACCTTGGATTAGCACTTGGACAAAAAGGAGATATTGAAGGAGAAATTTCATCTTATAAAAAAGCTCTTGAACTTGATTCAAAAATTGGAATAGCATGGTATAATCTTGCAATAGCTCTTGAGAAAAAAGATGATTTTAATGGAGCTATAGAGGCATATAGAAGAGTAGTAACTCTTGATCCAGATGATGATGAAGCTTGGGATGATCTTAGTGATGCTCTCGAAAAAGTTGGAAATTTTGAAGAAGCATCAGAAGCACGAGCTAAAGCAGATCAACTAAGGAATAATTAAATTTTGGATAATTTAATATTAAAAAAATTCAATTTTAACAAGTTTATAAATTAAATATTCAAAATGAGAATATATAATTTATAAATCCTTTATGGAGTATTATGATTATATTATTTTTTCTATTAAAGGTATAAATAGCTAAGTCTTTTCTACTATTTATCTAAAAAGTATATCTTATTTTTGTTTGTTTTTCATGATATTGTTGATGATACTCCTCTGCTTGCCAAAAATCTGATGCTGGGACTACTTGTGTAACAATTGGTCTTTTAAAACGTTTAGATGCTTCAAGTTTAGCCTTAGAATTCTCGGCTTTTTCCTTTTGTTCATTATTAATATAAAAAATTGCTGATCGATATTGAGAACCAACATCAGGACCTTGTCTGTTTAATGTTGTTGGGTCATGAATTGACCAAAATACATCCAAAAGCTCATCATATGATATTTTAGATGGATCAAATGTAACTTCTACAGCTTCAGTATGACCTGTCTTATGAGAACATACATCCTTATATGTAGGCTTAGAAAAATGACCACCTGTATATCCTACACGAGTAGATATCACACCCTTTAATTTTCGAAAATTTGCTTCTACTCCCCAGAAACAACCTGCCGCGAAAATTGCTTTTTCAAACTCCATAATTACAGTCTAAAAATTTTGAATATTAAATCTAATTCTAATTAAATATAAATAAAGGAGGACCAAATGATTTTTTTTATAAGTGGATTTACATCTTAATTACAGGAGAATATTTTCCTTTTCATAGGAATTCTAAATCTTTTATAGGAGTTTGATTTAATGCTTATTATCTTATAATTGATTATGAATAAAAAAAATATTATTGCTAAATGATTAACTAGGAGTATATCTTATATCTTGTATTTCTGTTAGTATTGTTTGTGGAATAGTTCCTTTAAAAACAAAACCTTTTTAGACGCTAATTATTATAGTATACTAATCTCTTTGAAATCATACTAAAAAGGAAAAAATCTAAAAAAAAAATGTTAAATTATGAAAAATAATTTAATAAGAGCAAATTTAAAACGATATCCTTATAGAAAAAGAAAACAAAGATATGCATTTATTATTTCATTGATATTTATTTTATCTCTAATGTTTAGTTCCAATTTTATGATTTTTAGTTCATTTAGTCAAAATATTGATTTTGGAACAATAAATAATTTAGACGATTCATCGAATTATAATAGGAATGTAAATGAAATTGAGGTTAAAGTGATTATTCCGGAAATAAACATTGAACCTAAACATATTTTCAATAGTAAAGAATATGACAAAATCGGGTTTGATGAATGTGACTATTTAGGAAAAACAGGAAAACCACGAATTCCAATTAAGACTGTGAAGATTCTCATACCTCATGGAAAGGATATAGAAAAGATAAATGTATTACCAGGAGAAAAATTTGAATTAAAAGGAAGCTTTACTATTGAGCCCGCTCAAAAACAAATTCCCCTTGGCTCAGATATAAAGCCGGAATTTACTATGGACATGCAATTATATTCATCAGAACATTCTTTTCCTGAAACATTATATGAAACAGTTGGGATTTATGAACAAAGAGGGTACAGGATATTAGTGCTTAATTTATATCCTATGAGTTATATTCCAAGCACAGGAATAGTATCATATTTTAAAGAGATGGATATCCAGGTAAGTGTTGTTGATGATCCTCAAGTTAATAAACTCTTTAGAGGATTATCTAAGGATCAACAACATATTAACTCTTTTATCGATAATCCTGAAATTATGACTACTTATTCAAGTGCAAAAAGAAGTGATCGAGTCATCTATCCTTCTTTAGATTTACCTTCTGGTTCATATAATTATGTAATCATTACAAATGAAGCACTTTTCAATTCCGTTGGAGCCTATACATTTCAGGATTTAGCAGCGAGTAAGAACGCTGCCGGTATTGCAACTACCATTGTAACTGTTGAAGAAATTTATGCTAATTACACTGGTGTGGATAATCAAGAGAGAATTCGGAATTTTATTATTGATGCTTACCAAACATGGGGTATAGAATATGTGTTACTTGGTGGAGATGGTGATGGTGCTGATAATGGTGGAGAAAGTGGAGATTTTATTGTCCCTGGAAGAGGATTATATTCTACTACTGAATATGGTTATACAGATGATAATATACCTTCTGATTTATATTATGCTGGTTTAGATGGGAATTGGAACACTGATGCTGATAGTATGTGGGGTGAACCTGGAGAAGATGACCTATATGCCGAAGTATATATTGGTAGAGCCCCCGTAGATTCAGAAGCAGAATTATCCAATTTTATCTATAAAACTTTAGCTCATGAAAATTCAAATGATCTTTATTTATCAAAAGCTTTAATGGTTGGAGAGGATCTTGGATGGCCAGTGGAAGGTGGTGGTCTATATAAAGATGAGGTAAAAAATGGTTCTAGTGCTAACGGATATACCACAGTAGGCTTTCCTGAAACATATAATGTATCAACATTATATGATATGGATTATGTATGGGATCCTTCAGAACTTATAGCTATAATGGATGATGGAGTCCATATTATCAACCATCTTGGTCATAGTAATGTTGGTTATAATATGAAACTTTATAATTCTGATGTTGATGCTTTAACTAATGATAAATATTTCTTTAGTTATAGTCAGGGGTGTTATAATGGAGCTTTTGATAATAGAGATCCATCTGAATATTTAACAGTTGATTGTATTGCAGAACATTTTACAACCACACCTCATGGTGCATTTGCGTGTATCGGAAACTCTAGATATGGTTTTGGAGATCCTTATGGAACTGATGGCTCCTCACAATATTTTGATCGTCAATTTTTTGATGCAATGTTTGGAGAAAATATTCTAGAGCTTGGGAAGGCAAATCAGGATTCAAAAGAAGATAACATTGGTATTATAGATCAAGATGCAATTAGATGGTGTTATTATGAATTAAATTTGTTTGGTGACCCTATGGCAACAATCCCTCCTGAACAAAATGATTATGCTCCTATTCTTACAGATGGAAATGTTGATCCTATAACTGGAACTCAAACAACACAATTAAACTTCAGCATAGTTTATTCTGATTCCGATAATAATCGTCCATCTTATTTAGATGTAGTAATAAATGGAACATCTTACTCAATGGAAAAAGTAGATCCTATGGATGATAATTATACAAATGGATGTGAATACCAAAGTCTTATTTTCTTGCAACCAGGAATTTATGACTATTTCTTCGAATGTACCGATTCCAAATTTTATAATGCAACAGAAGTTTTTACAGGTTTAGTCATTACTGAAGTTCCAAATGATAATGCACCTATTCTTACAGATGGAACTGTTGATCCGACTATAGGTGTTGTTAATGAAACATACTTCAAATTTTCAGTTAATTATTCTGATGCAGATAATAATGTTCCAGAATATATAAGTGTATTTATTAATTCAATTGAATACTACTTATCTAAGGAAGATACTGATGATACTAACTACATGGATGGATGTTCTTATAGCTATATTACTCAGATAAATCAAACTGGAGAATTTCCTTATTATTTTGAATGCTATGATGGAGTCTATTTTAATACTACAGATACTCAAATTGTAAAAATATTAGATTATATATCATTGTTTTATGACGATTTTGAGAATGGACTCTCCAAATGGTCTTCCATAACAGGATTATGGCACCTTACAGATGATAGTAGTCAATGGTCAGATCCTTATCACTCCCCGACTCATTCAATGTGGTTTGGGAATGACGCTACAGGTAATTATGAGACGGAAAATCAAGAATTCGGAGAGATAATTTCAATTCCATTTAGTTTATTCGATGCTGAGAGTGCAATTTTAGAGTTTTATCATTGGAGGGAAACAGAGGGTTCTGGTTGGGACACATCTACTGTTTTCATATCCATTGATGGGATTTATTGGGAACAAATCTATTATGATGATACTCAATATATAGGACCATGGGAAAAAGTGAGTATCGATATTTCATCATACAAAGGTAATCCTTCAGTACAATTAAGATTTTATTTTGACACAATTGATGATATAGCAAATGATTATCGGGGATGGCTAATAGATGATGTAATGGTGAAAATTATAACATTGAATGAATATGCTCCTATTCTTACAGATGGAAATGTTGATCCTACAACTGGAACTCAAACAACCCAAATGAATTTTAGTGTGGTATATTCTGATATTGAAAATTGCCCTCCATCTTTTATAGATGTAGTAATAAATGGAACATCTTATTCAATGGAAGAAGTAGATCCAATGGATAATAATTATACAGATGGATGCGATTATCAAAGTCTTATTTACTTACAACCAGGAACATATGACTATTTCTTTGAATGTGCTGATTCCATATTTTATAACGCAACAGATGTGTTTATAGGTTTAGTCATTACTGAAGCTCCAAATGATAATGCACCTATTCTTACAGATGGAACCGTTGCTCCTAGCACAGGTTATGTTAATATAACAAATTTCGAATTTTCTGTGAATTATACTGATGCAGATAACAATGCTCCAGAATACATTAGTGTATTTATTAATTCCACTGAATATTTCTTATCTAAGGAAGATCCTTATGATTTTAATTATATGGATGGATGTAAATATGTTTATACAACTACTCTTGATCAGAAAGGATTATATTCATATTCATTTGAATGCTCAGATGGAATATATACAGACTATATTGGTCCTTATTTAGGTCCAGAAGTCATAGAGATAGTGAATTATACAATGACTTCCGATATTAACTATAATTGGGTTGATGCTACAAGTGGAATTAGATGTTCACTTGATGGAAATGACGATGCTTCACAAAGATTTCAATTACCATTCAATTTCACATTTTACAATGGGACTTTTGATTATATTGATGTATGCACTAATGGATTTATAAGTTTTAATTCTGAAACTGAATTTTCGAATAAGCCTTTTCCTACTGCCCAATATCCATTTAGGATTGCACCATTTTGGGATGATTTAGTCTCAGCTTCACCATGTAATATATTTGTACGTAATCTTACTTCTCCTTCTTGTGTTGTTGTTGAGTGGTTAAATTACTATTCTCTGAGCGGATATTTAGTGGGTTCTTTTGAAGTAATTTTATTTGAATCGGGTGATATTTATTTTAATTATGATTATCTTGACTATACAAGCGGGGGATACACATGTGGACTTAATTTTGGCTTAATTACAAGCTACTATAATTCATACCAAGGATTAAGTAATGCAATTGATGATTTCTCTATTCTCTTTGAACCAAAACCTAATTATAATGCTCCTATTCTTACAGAGGGAAGTGTTGATCCAACCACTGGAACTCAAACAACACAATTCAATTTCAGCGTAGTCTATTCTGATCCCGAAAATAATATTCCATTTTATATAGATGTAGTAATAAATGGAACATCTTATTCAATGGAAAAAGTGGATCCTTTGGATGATGATTATACAGATGGATGTGAATACCAAAGTCTTATTTACTTGCAACCAGGAACTTATGACTATTTCTTTGAATGTGCCGATTCCAAATTTTATAACGCAACAGATGTGTTTATAGGTTTAGTCATTACCGAAGCTCCAAATGATAATGCTCCTATTCTTACAGATGGAACCGTTGCTCCTAGCACAGGTTATGCTAATCTTACAAATTTCGAATTTTCAGTCAATTATTCTGATGCAGATAACAATGCTCCAGAATATATAAGTGTATTTATTAATTCAATTGAATACTCCTTATCTAAGGAAGATGTTGATGATACTAACTATATGGACGGATGTCTCTATAGTTATAGTATACAAATAAGTCAAATTGGAGACCTGCCATATTATTTTGAGTGTTCTGATGGATTATATACAAATATTTCTGATATACAGGTTGTTACTGTTGAACAGCTCGAAACTACTTTATTTGATGGATTATACATTAACCATATATTTCAAATTAATGGACTGGATTATCTTTCTAGTTTTGCATTTTCATATCTAGTTGACGCATCATTCCAAACAAATTGGAATTTGACCCATGAGGGAATTCCTAATATTGGTTATTGGGACGTTGATGCTCAAACAAGAGTTATGTCTAATTCAGGTGGATATTTATATTTTGGAGATGGATATCATACTCCTGTTTGGATTTTTACTGATGTTTTATTGGGAGATAATATCTCAATTGTAGTTGATGGTGAGGGAGATCATACATTTGAGGTTTCTAATGAACTCATCTGCGATCTTCCTGGTCTTGGAACTGTGGAATTATGGGAATTAGAAGATTTAGATTTACCTGGAGGAATTGCATGGTACGAGAAAAGTACTGGTATTCTATTAAATGGAACCTTCTTTTATGATGGAGGATCATACAATTATACATTTAATTTTGTAGATACAAATGCTTTACCAACACCCCCTACGTGGGATGAGATTCCTTCAGATCAAACTAGTGAATTTGGAGAGCCTTTCTCTTATGATGTAAATGCTTTTGATGCATCTGGAATTGATCATTATTGGATAAATGATACAATCAATTTTATTATTGATGCGAATGGTCTTATTACCAATGTTGGGATTCTTTCTATAGGAGAATATTTCTTGGAGATAAGAGCTTATGATCCTTATGGTAGTTATTGTTCTGCAACTATACAGATCTCAGTACAAGATACCAAAATCCCTACTTGGGATGAAAATCCTTCAGATCAAACTAGTGAATTTGGAGAGCCTTTCTCTTATGATGTAAATGCTTCTGATGCATCTGGAATTGATCATTATTGGATAAATGATACAACTCAATTCAGTAAAGATGCAGACGGTGTTATTATAAATGTTGGGGATCTTATTCCGGGAGAATATTTCTTAGAAATAAGAGCTTATGATCCGTATGGTAATTACTGTAGTGCAGTCATTAAGATTACAATTACATCAACAGATGATATGCCTGGAGATGATATACCTGGATTCGAATTAACTACTTTAATTGTATTGTTAGGATTATCTATTCTCGGAATTCTAATGTACATAAGGAAGAGATATCAAACAATAAGTATTTAAAATTTTAAAAATATTTTCTTTTTTATTTATTTTATATTCCTTAATTTCGCAATTAGATTTAAAGATTAAATAAAATTAAACTATAGATTTGATTCAATTATACTTTTTTAAGTCTATAATAAAAGATCAATTTTAAAATTGAGTAGTACTAAATAGAGACAGTTTTCTTTCTTAATTGTTCTTTTACAGAAATGTTAGATATTAAATTCTTTAAAGATATATGGTAGTGTTTAATGATTTCTTGTAATTCTAATTGAGGGAATTTTTATTTCTTTTATTTTGATTAAAATCAAAAAATCACCAATTTAGAACCGACATTAATCCTAAA
>JBHLQA010000021.1:0-16105 GCA_048885285.1 Candidatus Odinarchaeota archaeon | reverse complement strand
GCTCCGCCTTATAAAGATATAATAAGATATACTCTCCTCATTTAAATTATTCATTTAAAAAGTTAAATTTAAACTCTTGAGTATATTTAGTTAGTTTTCATTAATATTTATAGTTTTTTTTATAACAAATTCTATATTAAACAGAAACACTTTATAAAGGGAAGCACCTTTTTTTGATATAATGTTGGTAGGCTATTCATAATTGTAAATGAAAATAATAGGCTCCTTATTCATGAGTTAAAGTAATGGAGATTCTAATATCCAATAAATATGTTAATTAAGATGTGTATTATTATTCAGATAATTATGTAGCAATATAAATTACATTTTCTTTGTAATTATAGTAATGATTTATATTCCTAGTGCCGAAAGACTCTTTTGCCACAAAATACCAAAGCACAATTTAATTCATCTGCACGTTCAATTACTTTATCATCTCTAATGGAACCACCCGGATTTATAATTGCTGTTGCTCCAGCTTCAACAGCAACTTCTAAACCGTCAGGAAATGGAAAGAATGAATCTGTTCCCATTACTGAATTCTTCAAATCATCTCTATGACCAAATTCAATAGCTTTCTGGACTGCTAATTTGACTACATGAACTCGGCTTTGTTGTCCGGCACCGATTCCAATTGTATAAAAGCCATCATCATGGATCTGAGCAAAACACGCTGAATTTGACTTGGCCCATTTTGAAACTTTATAAGCAAAAATTAAGGCTTCTTTTTCAATATCAGTCACCTTTTTCTTGCTTACGACATTCCATTCTTTAATAATAGGCTTACTGTCATATTCTTGTGCAATAATTCCACCTAGTACACTTCTAATTTCGAAATTTTTATATATATCATTTCTATTACTAAAAAAATCTCCATATTCAATAATAATCATATTTTTTTTTTGTTTTAATATTTCTAAGGCTTTATCCTCAAAAGAAGGAGCCATTATCACTTCTAAAAATATTTTTTCTTTATTAACAATGAAATCAGCTACTTCCATTGTTAATTTTTTATTAATTCCCCAGATTCCTCCGAAAGCAGATAAAGGGTCTGTGCTGAATGCTTTTTTTACGGACATTAATTGGTCATTTTTATCAATTGCTACTCCATTAGGACTTGTATGCTTTAAAATTGCCGTTGTGTAATGATCAGTACCAAAATCTAAGAGAATTTGCATACAAGAATCAATGTCTAAGTAGTTGTTGAAAGAGATCTCTTTTCCACTAATTTGTTTTAGATTGTGAAGTCCATATTTATTAAAAGTGTCTCTATAATAAGCTGCTTTTTGATCCCAATTTTCACCATATCTACAATCTTGTACCTTTTCATATACTTTTATCATTGTATGGGGGAAAAAATCTTTTGGATTATACACTTTTTGAAGATACCTGGCAATCGCTGCATTATAGTCGGCCATAATCGTGAAAACGTCTTGTGCGAGAATAATTCGAGTTCCTTCAGTAATAGCACCTTTATTTTTCCTAAGTTCATCAACTATCTCATCATAATATTCTGAACTTGGAATTACTATAACATCTGGAAAGTTTTTTGCAGCCGCACGAATCATTGTTGGTCCTCCAATATCTATCATTTCCAATGCATCATCAAGAGCTATTCCTGGTTTTTCAATTGCTTCTTTGAATTGATATAAATTACACACAACCATATCAATTGGTTTAATATTAAATTTATTAGCATCCTCAATATCTTTCTGTAAACCCCTTCGAAATAGAATTCCACCCTCTATTTTAGGGTGTAAAGTTTTAATTCTCCCATCAAACATTTCTGGTGAATTAGTAAACTCAGAAATTTTAGTAAATTTAATTCCATTCTTTTCTAAAAGGCTTCCGGTACCTCCAGTTGATAATATTTCAATATTAAATTCGTTCTGTAGTACTTTCGCGAATTCTATAATCCCATTCTTATCATAAACACTAATAATTGCCCTTTTTATCGGTTTCATAAAAATTCATTTTAGACTATTTACATAATATAAAAAAATGTTAGTAACAAAGAAAAGTTTACCATAGTTAAAACTTAATTAATTAAACCTTAATAAGTAAAAGTTGGTTTAATATAGTAAGAACTAATAACTTATGATAAGTCCATAAATTAAATTTAATCTTTTTGTAATTTTAGAATTTAATACTTACCAATAAGATCATGAGGTTGGGTTTCTCTTTGTCCAACAACGGAGACTATTCCCAATTGAGCCTGTTTCATATCTTTTATAGTTTTTGACCCTGCATAAATCATTCCATTCGAAAGTCCTTCTTTTAAGGTAGCCAAAACTCCCGCTACATCTCCTACATAAGGTACATAATTAGAAACACCCTCAGTTAGGACTTTTGATCCTTCAGTGTAACGATCTGAGACATAACCAAATGTTCTTGCTTCTTTACTGCCCATACCACGATATACTTTAACTTTTCTTCCTGCTATAGTATCAATAAAGCCCGGAGATTCATCAGTACCTGCAAAGAAATGTCCAGACATTATTAAATCAGCACCAGCGGCAAAAGATTTTGGTAAATCTCCTGGTTTGCTAAAACCACCATCTGCAATCAAAGATAATTTTGGATTATAATCGTTTATAGCATCAGCAACTTGAGCCGTTGCAAATAGAGTTGGAGATCCTACTCCTGTTTGAATCGAGGTTGTACATATCGATCCAGACCCCATTCCAACCTTTAATCCAATAAATTGCTCTTCAACAAAATCACATTTGGAAATGATATATTCGGCTGCTTGATATGTTCCAATATTTCCTAAGACAAAATTAGATTCTAAGAATTTCATAAGTTTTGATGTACCCACAATATCATCCTTTTTATAAAAATCAGCAACATCAATAAAGAAAATATCAACATATTTTTCAATCTCTTTTAATATATTCTGAGCTTGTGAGGATTCAGGAAATTTAGGAGAGATTGCTAAAGCGCATAATAAATGACCTTCTTCATCTTTAGTTGCTAATGGAAATTCTGGAGCAAGATCTTTTTTTGTGATTAAACCTTTTAGAAAACCATCTTTATCAATAATAGGTAACTTTTCCTTGCGTGATTCATATAAAATTTTCAATGCTTCTTCCCTTGATGCTCCTGGTTTGATAGAAATTACATCTTTTGTCATATAGTCTTTTACTGCACCATTTTTTATATCTTGTTCAAAAAATGGGATGTCGCGTTTTGTTATAATCCCACACACTTTTTTTTCTTCATTCACCACTACAATTCCACTAATATTATAGTTTTCCATCATAAATTTTGCCTTTGCAACTCTAGCACTAGGATTAATAGTTGCAACGTGTTCATCATCAATCACAAATGATCGAGCACGTTTCACAATCCTAACCATTTCTAATTGTCTTTCATAAGAACAATTGCGATGTATGACTCCTAAACCTCCATGTAAAGCCATGTTAATCGCCATTAATTCTTCTGTTACTGTGTCCATAGCTGATGACAAGATAGGAAGATTTAGATTATATGGCCCCAAATTAGAGGATATATCTACCTCACTTGGAGAAAAATCAGTGAAACCAGGAAGCACTAATACGTCATCAAATGTAGCGATCAGTTCTTTTGAGTGTATTTTTTCTCTGAAATTCGACATTCTTATTAACCTCGTTAAGGATCTAATATAATCTTGAATTGATTATATTCTTATTATAACATATATAAATTTTAATATAAAGGATATTCGAACTTTTAAATTTTTCGTATTGAATAATTAATTTCGAACAAATAAAATATGAAAAAAAGACAATTTAGGAGTATTATACAGGGATGTCCCGTTTGTTAAAAAGAATTATCGATAAAATAGTTAATCCAATAGAATAAGTTAAGAGAAATATAATCTTTAATGGGAGGGCTTCCCAATTATTATTCACAAGTAGATTTGACATATCAGAGTAATAGAAAATACTTATGTATTTTATAGTTTCCATATTTTCTCCAAAACTCTGCCAAAATTGACCAATTGCATAAAGAAAGATTATCACACCAAAACTAAAGACAAGCGATTTCTTCGTTTCCATGAAAGTTGAGAAAAAGAATCCTGTTGTAACTATGCATAGATTCAATAAGATCATTGCAAAGAAAGCTGTTAAAAATTCTGTCCATGGAATATCATTAGGAGATATATTTGGCATTATAAAAATACCCAGAATTACAGCGAACATTACGCCTACCATAATTATAATTACACTTATACTATGGTAAAAATATTTCCCTAAAGAGAATTCCCATCGTTTAATAGGTTTCGATAGCATTATTTCGATTGTTTTATTATCGATCTCTCTCGGAATATCTTGAGAAGCTTTTAAAACAAAATAAACTCCAAAAAAGAAAAATGACATTGAAAAAAGATAAATGTTCATTAAACCTCCTATAGTGCTAAGAGAGTAAAACTCACCTATCATCTGCCTTATTGCTTCTGGATATGATTCTAGTAAAGCGTCAAAATCCTCAAAAAAAACAGGATCAAAGATAGATACAAACCACATATAAAAAAGTCCTAATACAGAAGCATATAAGATAATACTTTTCTTACCTGCTTTCAATTCTTTCCAAATTATTTGTATTATTTTCATGCAATTTCTCCTCCATTGGAATTTGAATCTTTATAATATTGCATAAATATATTCTCTAATGTAGAATGTCTAATGGAAAAGTCCCTTACTGGAGTTCCAGCCCAGTTTCTTTCACTAATCTCACGTAGAATTCTTCTTGCTTCCTTAGGAGGAAGTAAAAATTCTATTTGCTGCTGAAAGTTATATTTTACAATAGCTTCAGGAAATTCGCTTGACAAAAATGAATAAAATGATTCTTTACTTGCAGTAGATTCAAAAATTAATTCAATATGTTTTAAATTTTTAGCCTTGAGATCTTGAACATCAGCAATTTCAACAATTTTACCTTTCTTTATGATAGTGACGCGATCGCAGAATTTTTCTACCTCTGAAAGTATATGGCTGCAAATAAAAACAGTGCAATTATAATTTTTTTGACGTTCAGAAACAATTCGATAAAATTCACTTTGATTTAATGGATCAAGTCCAGAAGTTGGTTCATCTAATATGAGTATATCAAATTTTCCCATTAGAGCAGACAAAACACCAACTTTTTGCTTATTTCCCTTACTTAAAACCCCCATTTTCCGATTCATATCTAAATTAAGACGTTCTGATACTTCCTTTACGAATTTCCAATCTATTTCAATATCATAAAGCTTCACAAAATAGTTAATCAACTCATTTGCAGTTAAATTTTTATAAATACCTAATTCTCCAGGTAAATACCCAATACGATTCCTAATCTCTACATTTTTTTTTGGATTTATTTTTTGTCCAAATATTCTAATATTTCCTGAATCTATGTTAAGAAATCCAAGAATACATCTGATGGTAGTAGTTTTTCCGGCTCCATTAGGACCAAGAAACCCAAATCGAGATCCCTTAGGCACATCAAAAGAAATATCGTCTACAGCTTTTACTTTACCTTTATCATAATATTTTTTTAAGTTTCTAACTTCTATAGCATTCATTTATATAATCACTTTTTCGTTTTTTATCTTTCATGAAAGATAAAAGATCCAATATCACTATATGAATTTATGAATATAAATGTTTTCTATTCTTCATGAAAAATGAAAAATTATAAATAATTGTTTTCACATTATACTATTAAAGAATGACAGATAAGAACCCCTTTCTTAAAAATCATATATTTGAAGGAAAGATTAAACAATATGAGCAAATTTTAATTGATTTTGTATTAGATTCTGGAAGAGCGAAGAGTGTTGATCCAAATCTTCAAAAAATTCTTGGTTTTATAAGTATACACCAAAAATTAACACAAACACAGTTAAAGGATTTGACAGGACTCTCAAGAGCTAGTATATCTAAAAAATTAAGAGCCTTATTAGCATTAAAAGCAGTAAAGAAAGAAAGAATTCCAAAAACTAATGAATATTTATATACAAATACACCTGAATCGTATGGAGATACCGCTGATGCTACACTCGATGATTTTTCAAAAATTAATGAATTTCTTAAAAAAAAACTCATTGAGATTGAGAGGTGTGGTGATATAAAAGGAGCTGAATTTTTTTCTGAACGAGTTAAAGGTTTGATAAATACTTTTGAAACCGTTCATAATATTTGGGCTGATATTGAATTCATTTTTACACAAAAAAAGGAAGAAAATTAAAAATGGAAAAGAAAAAGATATTTGATCCTAAAATAACAAGGATTGAAACTGAAATAATTGAAACGTTATTGAAATATTCAATTTTTTCTATTAGGGGGGAAATCACATCAAAAATAATTTTCTATTTCATTACTCGGAAAAATTTAACGCAAGCTGATCTTCAATATTTAACAGGTTTTTCTGCGGGAAAGATTTCTCAAGAACTAAATAATTTTCTTGAGTTTGATTTAATAAAAATTTCTAAAAAATCAAAGCCATGGATCTATACTATGGAATCCGTTATATTAGAAACTTTTAGTAGAGCAATTAATCTTCTAAAAACAAATCTCAAATGGGAAACAAAATTTCTTGAAATTAAAAGAGATTTGGAGGAGAATGGAGAAAAACTTCAAAAATTAAATGGTTATGATGAAATAAAAGATTTTATTGATGTTAATTTGATGAGATTCTCTGGATATAAGGGTATAATAAAATTATGGGAAGATCTAAAAAAAAAATTTGAAGACCAATAGTATTTATTTCGATAAATTTGATTATTTGTAATTAGAGTAATAAGAAAAAATAAAAAAATGGGTTAAAAATTATGTTGGAATATCTTTTCTATTGAATATCAATAGACTTCCTACAATAAGAGCTGCATTAATAGAGCCTAATACAATTATATCACGCGTAAAGACCTGAATATCTCCATGAACTATATAATCTAAAGGATTGAAATAGTAAAAAACCGAAATATATTTTATATCCTGTACCGCTTCATCCATATATATATAGAATTGCCCAAGGAAAAACATTAAGAATAAAATAAAAATTCCTAAAGCCATAGCTTTCCTACCACTAAGAAAAATAGTTGAAAAAAACTTCGCAAACATTGCTAATGCTCCTATATAAAACACAACTATAATATAAGTTAACCATAAACGATCAAATAAAAAACCCTCTTCTTGAAATACAGATGATGATGCCATACTACCCATAGTAATTAGAAAAAATATACCCAAAGCAATAGCAATAAATACATAGAGAAATGCTATTTTGCTCCCTAAAAAATTAAATCGTGTAATTGGTTTAGAAAGAGAAAGATCAATAGTCTTCTCTTCAACTTCGCGGGTCAAAAGAGTACTTGCCATATACACAATATAGATACCTGCGTATAACCACATAAATGTTAATAGCTCTAAAGCCCAAAATCCATATGGATTGGTAAAAGCTTCAACATCTCCAAAAAAATCGAGCATTTCTTCTGGCCAAAGTGCCATAATCTCTTCTATTGCTGCGAGATCCATATTTTCTAGCATATATACTATATAATAGCTTAATAATCCAATTACTCCACCTAAGATGAGGAGAATATACTTTTTTTCTAATAACGATTCTTTTAATGAAATTAAAAACCTTTTCATTTATATTCCCGCCTCCGGTTTTTTCTTAGTTTTAATTAATGATTTCATTTGAGGTGCTGATGTTTCATAATATTTTAAGAATATATCCTCAAGCGCTGGACTTGAGACATCAACATCTATTACCTCGGATTGCGATATCAAACTTAGTAGCTTAGATAACTTTTCTCGTGCAATCATAAAAGATGAGTTAGTTTCATCTAAAATAACAGGTCTAACCATTTGGTTAGGTATTTTATTTGAAAATTGTTGGAGAGCTTCCTTAGTTTTAAACTCAATTTTTATTTCTTTTAATGCCATATTTTTAAGTTGTTGAATTGTTGCCACTTCTATAATAGAACCATCCCTTATCATACCCACTCTATGTGCTACACGTTCCACTTCTCCTAGTAGGTGTGAACTTAAAAGAACTGTAGCTCCTGTTTCTTCTTGTTGTTCATGAAGAATATTATAGAACTCTGCTGTAATTAAAGGGTCTAGTCCAGATGTAGGTTCATCGAGAATTAATAATTCAACTTCGGGAGCTAATGCAAGTATTATGCCAATTTTCTGCTTATTACCCTTACTGAGTTCTTTTACCTTTCGATCGAGTTCTAGATTAAACATTTCAGCTAATTCCTCAATTTTTCTTAAAGGGATATGATTTTCATAAAGTCCTAAAAGATATTGGAGATTCCTTCTTGCTGTTTTATTTTGGTATAAACCTAACTCACCAGGAAGATAAGCTGTACGCTGACGTATTTTAGTAGAATGATAGTGATTATCAAGGTTAAAAATTTTTGCTGTACCAGAAGTTTTAAAGATTAAATCAAGAAGGAGTCTACAAGTTGTTGTTTTACCTGCACCATTTGGACCAAGAAGACCAAATATCTCTCCTTTATATATTTCAAGATTTAATTGTTCAATACCACGTGATTTCCCATAATATTTTGTTAAATCTAATGTTTGAATAATAACTTCTTTAGACATAATTATTTACTCCTAATTTTCATTTATTAAGTTAATATATTAATAATTTTTTCTTATATGTATTGCTAAATTAGACATACCTAAAATTTAAAATTTCGTATTCAGTTTTTTCAAATTTTAAGAATGCTAATTATTATAGAGAAAATTAACTATTTAAATGTTTTCACAAGTTTCGAAATTTAACTTAATAACTTTTTTAAAGATTACAAAGTTGATTTCGTTTACAAATAAAATTTTTGCTTCTTAGGATTTCAATTTTTTTTATTTCATTTTGCAATTTGATTTTTAGAACCTGTTATTATTGATTCTCAACCTTCAAATTTCATGAAAGATTTTAAATAGGTGTCTAACTTTTATTCAATTAGAAAGGAAGTTATAATAATAATATAATGACCATTTAACTAGATTTCATTATCAATTTGATATTAAAATTTAATAAATAAAACAAAACATATTATATAATTTAAAATATGAGCATAGAAGTGGAAATAAGTAATCTTTTCGATGAGAAATTCTGTAAATATGAAGAAGACCTCGTAAAAATTATTTTAAATATTAGTAAGAGTAAAAGAGTCAACCCTAAAGTGGCAACAATCGCCTGTTATTTGCTTATACATGGGAAATTAACACAGAAAGAGTTAAAAGAATTGACAGGGTTTTCAATTGGTACAATATCGACATATTTATCGGTCATGACAGGTACAGGATATTTTTATAAACAACGTATTGAGGGTACTCATACATTCATATATTCTTTTTCTGGTGAGCTTGATGTTCTAACAACCGAAGCGATTGATTTTGCTATAAAAAATATAGGATCATTAGAAAAATTCTTAATAAATAAAAAGCAAGAATTAAAGAAGTTAACCGAACAATCGAAGAGAGGAGCATCGGAACTATCATTAAGAATTGAAGAACTAATTAATAGTTTTGAAAGCTATAAAAAGATTTTTCATTTTAATGGTACTATGGTTAAAAAAAATCAAAAAAAATATTCCTCAAAGTCATTTGAGCGGTTAAAAAATGAAAAAATGAAAGGTTTAGAGATAGAATATGATTCTGATGTCTTTTTAATTGAAGATGATATTATTAACCAACTTGTAAATTCACCAATGTTCTCTACTCGAGATCCTATGTTTATAAAAATTTTGGGGTATTTTATGACAAGAAAATACCTCACCCAGGAAACCCTGAAAAATGCTACAGGATTATCAGTAGGAAAAATATCAGAAGAAGTAAATAACCTTTTAGAGAATGAACTTATTTATAAAGCACATACATCAGATAAAGGGAAAATTACATATTGTGCCGATTCACTAATTTTAATTAGATTTTCAAGGCATATTATTGTTAGAATGACTAAATGGATAAAAACTTTAGAAAAGATAAAATTAGATTTAGAAAAAAATAAATCTAAATTAGAAAATGCGAAAGGATATGCTCAGATTTATAAAATTTATAATTATATCTTAGATGCAATATCAGAATATAGTAAATACATTAAAAGAATAGAATTATTAGTTGATTTATAAGAAAAGCTTATTTTATATCAATTTTTACATGCGTTGTAAATTTTTTCTCGGCAAGTTCTTAATTTTAGGGTCATTTATATATGCATCCAAAGTTTTAAGGAAAATATCTCTATCTTCTTTAATATTGGAAGATTCAATTGCACAATAATTTGAAATATGGTCATTAAAGACCTGAGAAGTGACATTTTCACCCAAATTGGCTATTATATCTCTTTCTTCTTTTAAATTTTCTATTGGTTTTAATAATTGAAACTTTCCAGACTTCCATTCATCCCAGAGAGGTGTACCTTCTAAAATATTTAAAGTTCGGAATCTGAAAATGGTAGGATTTATCTCTGTTAACACTCTAGCTGTCTCTTTTACATGTTCTTCAGAATATTTGTAACTTCCTAATCCTAAAATAATATAGAGAGATAACTTAATTCCTGCTTTTAAAATTCGTTTGCCTGCTTTAATAAATGATTCTGCATTGGTTCCTTTTTTCATAATTCTTAATACTGTATTTGAACCACTTTCTAGTCCCATATAGACAATATTTAATCCAGCATTTGCCAATGCTTTTAATTTTTCGTCCGTCTTTCTTAGAATATCTAAAGCTTTAGCATAACAACTAATTCGAGGAACATTTTTTAGTTTTAGTCTAACATATTTAATAATTTCAACTAAATATTCTGTTGGTGCAGAAGTAGGATTACCTCCTGCTAAAAATACAGGAAAACCATGATAATTACTTTTAGCAAATTTATCAATATCTTTTTTGACATTTTCCAAAGGTCGTATTGAATAATCTTGAGTAACTCCATAAACACCTTTATAGGTTCCACAAAATCGACATTTATTCCATGAACATCCACCTGTTACAGGGATTAAAACAGAATAGGCTTCTACTGGCGGTCTAATTATTATTTCATCAGCGGGTAATTTAATAGTCATAGAGACTCATTAAAATCAATTATTAAAGAATTTATGCTATCTTATTTCCTAACATAATAAAGGAAAAGAGATTTTTAGATATTATTATTATAAATAATAGTATTAAATTGCATTGAATTTTGTTAAAAGATAATTTTAAGTTGAAATTTCCTAATTAATTTTGATGACATTTTTAACAAATAATAATATCCTTTTCAAATTGATATATTTTCTAAATTGCATATTTATATACTTTTCGAGCAAAATATTTAAGGTTCTTATAATTTTTTCACTTAAATCTGAGTAACAAATTTTTCTATATAAAAGTTCATACTAGAGAAAACTATTATTATAAAATAACGAGAATATGATTCAATGAATTACGATTATAAAGATTTACTATTTTGCTTTAAAACAGTAATATGTGGAGCTAGTTCAGTCGGAAAAACTTCCCTTTTCAATCGCTATTGTTTCAATTCATTTAATTTAGATACATCTCCAACAATAGGAATTAATTTTCATTCTGTTTATCTCAAGGTTAATTTGTCAGAAGATTCAAGTAGACTAAAAGAAAAATATGTCGTAAATTCTATTTTCGATTTTGGAGGTCAAGAAAGGTTTACTCCATTAATCCCTAAATTTATTAATGGGGCAAATGGAGCATTGTTAGTATTTGATTCTGTTAATTATAGTTCATTTATTCAATTAGAATTTTGGTATAATACTATAATTGAAAATATAGTTAATAAGAATATTCCTATAATTCTTGTAGGAAGCAAAAGTGATTTAATAGATAAAACTCCTGATTCAGAAATCGTGAGTGATAAATCAATATTCGAGTTTTTAAAAAACAAAAATCTTGATGGCTTTAAAAGAACTTCAGCTTTAAGGAATTATAATGTTTTAGAGGTTTTTAAAAATTTGAACAATCAAATGTTGAAAAAACGACATGTTTCCTGTGTAGTTGTGTGATTATTAGTAATATAAATTTAAAATTCTCTTAAATGAACAAAATCAGAGAATATGTTAAAAAACACTTTCTGTGCTTTATTTAAATCAGGGTAAATATTTTTTAAATAACTTCTAGCTTGTTCACCCAAATTCTTTGCTAGGTGGTCAGCAATCATCAAAGCATTTGTTTTGGTAAAAATATCTTTCACTTCTTCAAGATCTTTTTTTGTTATATTTTCCTTATGGTATATTTCATTTAGTCTTTTAGATTGATTTTCATCTGTATTCTGAACAGCTAAAATATAAATTATCTTTTTCTGTTTCATTTTGATATCATTTTCTAAGTCAAGTATATCATCTCGGATAGAATGGGCTTGCCCAATACCTAGCATCGCATCACTTAGAGGTTTAATTTGATAATGAAGATTTCCTTTTGCTAAAATAGCTCCAATTTTAGCAGATTTCTCAAATATCCTTGCTTTTTGACATTCTGCAATATTTAGATATTGCTCTAGGGTCATTGTAATATTATTATAATTCATATACTCTTCAATTAATTGACCTTTTAATAAATAATTCATTGCCTCTGAATATTCATTAATTGCTAATAATTTTAATTTTTCAGGAAATTTTGAAGATTTTATTATATTTAAACCTAATAAATATCCTTGCGTTCCTCCTAAAATACTCATATCTCGTCCATATAAACCAATTAATTCATTTTTATTTGGTAAAGTTATATCCTTATATACTTGATTTAATTCATTCTTTAATTGAATATGAAAGGTTGGCTTTCCTCTTCTTTCCATATCATCATCCAAAAGATCATCATGAATCAAGTGACCGCTATGTAATAATTCAACTGCGATTGACACTTCGCGGATTTGTTCTAATTGATCTTCTAAATACATAGGATTCACAATACCTGCAAAAGCAGCGTTTAACAATACAGGATGGATTCTTTTCGCTTTATCGTTTAAAATAAATTCTTCTAATTGATTTATAAAGTCTTTCAAAAGGAGATCTTTTTCAATTTTATATAATTGAGCAAAATACTTCTTCAATTCATTGTTTATAACTATTATTTCCTTTTTAAAGAAATCTTCAATCATAACTAATTCACAAAAAGTGTATTATTAATATAAAACATATAATAATTTAATTTAATTATATCTAAATTCAATTAATTTAAAAATAATAGGAGAATAAAAAACAATGATAATTGCGGTAATGAGTGATACTCACGATCATATGAATAATATATCCAAAGCTGTTTCAATAATAAATAAAAGAAATGTAGAAGCTCTTATACACTGTGGGGATTATGTAGCGCCATTTGTAAAGCGTCCGTTTGATGAACTAAATGATGCTATTAAAAAAAAATTCTATGGTGTATTTGGAAATAATGATGGAGATAAATTACTTTTAAAGAAAAATCTTGGTCAGATCTGTGAATTTCCTCAAAATGGTCATGAATTAATTTTAGAATTAGGTGATAAAAGAATTTTTGTGTCTCATATGCCAAGAGAAAAGACAATAAAAGCATTAGCAAATTCTGGCAATTTTGACATAATTTTATCTGGGCATACTCATTCCTTATCCAATATTAAATTGGATAATGGTACATTAGTACTAAATCCTGGTGAACTCTGTGGTTATTTAACCGGTAATGCAACTTTTGCTATTTTAGACACAGAAAAAATGGAATCTGAAATAATCAATTTATAGATATTATTTTTTTTTTGTTCATAGCTCCAATAGTATTTTATTTTAAAGTTTTAACATCCTTTTTCATAAATAGTTTTATTTTATCAATTTTTTTTATGTATTATGTCATTACCTTTAGAAGGAAAAACTATTTTAGATCTGACGAGAATGCTTCCTGGACCTTATTGTTCCATGATCCTCTCTGATCTTGGAGCAGAGATTATAAAAATAGAGGATCCTTATTATCCATATGGGCACCCCCCTCCATTTTATCAGAAGGGAAGGGATCGTGAAAGTGCATTTAATATAATTCTTAATAGAAATAAGAAAGCAATTACACTTAATCTAAAAAAAGAAAAGGCTAGGGAGATTTTTTATGAATTAGTGAAAAAGGCTGATGTTGTTCTTGAAAGCTTTCGACCTAGAATTACTAAAAAATTAAAAATTGATTATGACACAATAAATCTAATAAATCCCTCAATAATTTACTGTTCCTTAACTGGTTATGGTCAATATGGACCATATGAACAAATAGCAGGGCATGATCTTAATTATATAGGAATATGTGGAATATTAGATTTGAATAAAGAGAGAGTAGTATATGGGGATACTTCAAAAAAAAAAGCACCGATACCTCCGGGAGTTCAAGCCGCGGATATTGGTGGAGGATTAGTATCTGTAATTGGAATATTAGGAGCATTATTAGAAAGAGAAAATAATTCTGAAAAGGTAGGGCAATATATTGATATCTCTATGACTGATTGTGTATTTTCTTTTATGCCATATTTAGCTTCCTTTCATTTTTCTAAAGATTTAAGTGAAAATATTGAAATTTCTAACCCTTTACATGGAGATTTTCCATTTTATAATGTTTATAAGACAAAAGATAATAAATTTTTATCCATTGGAATAGTTGAAGCAAAATTCTGGCGAGAATTATGTAAAGGCATTGATCGTGAAGATTTAAGTTTAAAACAATTTGCTAAAGGAGAAGAAAGAGAAGAAGTGTTTAAGATCTTACAAGAAGAATTTTTAAAAAAAACACAAAAAGAATGGTTCGATATTTTTAAAAATCTTGATGCATGTGTTATGCCAGTAAAAAATTTTGCTGAAGCATGTGAAGATCCTCAAATTAAAACACGAAAAATGATTGTTGAAATGAATCATCCTAAATTCGGTAAAATTAAAAATATAGCTTCACCTATTAAATATTCAAGAACACCTCTGGAAATAAAAAATTTAGCTCCTAGACTTGGTCAACACACAATTGAGATTCTTAAAAATCTTAGATACTCTGAAGAAGAAATTCGTATTTTTAGAAAAAGAGGGATTATTTAATTTTTATTATATCAAATGGTATTCAATCAGTACTATTAGTATTGCTATTAGAAAAGAAATAAATGCAAACACTAATAATGTAATAAACATCGGCCAGTCTTTTAATTGTCCATAAAATCCTGCTGCATTTATAGTAGAATAAATTAACATTCCAACGGCAATGAAAAATACTGCAGTACCCCAAGATTGTTCTGTTAAATAACCAAGTCCTCCGATTATGAGCATAATAGATGTAAAAAATTCAGCAACTAAATGAAAAAATATTTGTGTTGGTTTAGTTTTAAGATCTGGTATTTCCCTTTTTATTAATAAAAAGAACCACATACATAACATAGCAATTCCTATTAAAATTATGTAAATAGAAGCAATTAATTCAATTACTATTTATATCACCTTTTAGAATATGCTTAAATCAAATGGATTAAGTTTATAATTTACTTAAATTTTCTGTAAATAATTTTATAATAACTAGGATTAAATAAAATATTAATTATAATTAGATTATTTACGATTTTATAAATAGAATATTAGCTAATATTACAAAAACCAGATTTATTAGATAAAATATTAATAATGTTCATATATTTTTTAAGTGGAATATAGCAATTTAATGATAATTAATCAATTATATTAAATAGATACCAAAATTGATTTGAAACTTAAAAATTATGATTGCGGATCTTAAATTATATGAAGAAATTAAAAATTCTGATATAAATTTAATTTTATCACTACCTTGCATTCTATTGAAAGGATTATTAAACCTTATTAATGAAAAGAAAGAAATCCAACATATTCCTATTACTCGAGAAGAAGAAGGCGTAGGAATTGCGGCAGGTGCTTATTTAGGAGGAAAAACACCTGCAATTTTGATGCAAAATTCGGGACTAGGGAATTCAGTTAACGCAATAAAATCGTTACTTGAATTATACAGAATTCCTATAATATTTATAATAAGTCATAGAGGTGTTGAAGGAGAAAAAATATCCGCTCAAATTCCTATGGGAGAACTTACTCCAAATCTTTTAGATATTTTAAATATTAAAAAATTTATTATTGATTCGATTGAAAATATTAAAGAAT
>JBHLQA010000020.1:0-16309 GCA_048885285.1 Candidatus Odinarchaeota archaeon | reverse complement strand
TTCAATTAAATAGAAAAGCTTTTTTGATTAAAGAGTATTAAATTATTTTAATAAGGTATGAAAATTTTAGTATTCATAGTAAATTGGGTAATAATATTAACTTAATCTTTAAATTCATTCAAATTTTAGCATATATTGCCTAATACATATTAAAACAAATGGAATTTAATTTGTGTAAAGAATTTTCTGGTCTATTCAAAATCTTTAACCATAGAAAAACAACAACAAGAAAAAGTAAGATCAATATTGTCTTGCAATATTTTTAAATATTTATAACATATTTCTCTCAATATCCAGCATTTTAACTCCCATTTTAGCAGTAGGATGGCATTTAGGAAAATCCTTAATTGTAGTTCTGAATAATACTTCATTGTTAAGAGGAAAAGTAGCTTATCTAACAGTAAAGTTTAATTCTTTAATCTAATTTCTAAGAAAAGATATTTTAAGATTGATTCTCCTTTAATAAATTAAATTAGGTAAGCCTAATCTTATTGGATTATTCTATTAAAAAAAGAAAAATTAAACATAAATAATGGAGCTTATTTACTATAAAGAATAATTAGAGGATTAAATTAATTATAATGGATAAGATGACATAAATCATAAAGATTATAAAAAAAAAAGTTTTTAAAGGAATATTTATTCATTAGTATTAGGTAGACCTAATTAATTATAAATTTTTTATAAATGAAGAATAAAAATAAGTCAGACGATATAGTAAAGGAGAATATTTTAAGAGTTCTACTAGAAGAAACATATGGTACCGAGTATATTAAAAGAGTTCGGGAATTAGCGAAACACGCTATTATTCCAGATGCGTTTAACACTAATCTTGATGAATACTTCATGGAATCCTTAAAAGAACTTCAGGTATCTGGATTAGTTGAGATAAATGAGGATGAAGTCACCATAACTAAAAAAGGTAGAGAGAAGGCTGAAAATATCTTCTCAAAACATAAAATTATCGAAAGATTTTTTTTAAAAGATTTTGACGAAACAGAATCCCATAAATTAGCTGATATCTTGGAACATTCTATTTCAAAAGAAGTTCTTGAGAATATGACCCATATTAACTCATTAGTAGGGTATGGAGTACCATTGAATGAAATAGTATCGAAAGAAGGAATCATAACAGATTTTAGAATCGAAGATACACAATTAGTCGAAAGACTGATAAGTATGGGATTATGTCCAGGTCAAAAAATCAAAATTATAGCAAGATTAGCTCCAGGTATCATTCTGAAAATAAAAAATACTCAAGTTGCAGTTGATAAAGATATTTGTAATGGAATTATGGTAGCAATGAACTAAGATGAAACAAGAAAATAAATTAGATTATTTGGACAATTGTAGTGGTTGTGTAGCATGTAATTTTTGTAACCCATTAGGTAAGAGAAGAATAAAAAAAACAAGTGTTGATTTCCGAATTGATAAAGCTGTAAAGATGGATAAAGTAAAAATGATATTCATTGGGCAACCTAATGTTGGTAAAAGTTCATTATTAAATGCTCTAGTTGGCACAAAAATAATGGTTTCCAATTATCCTGGAACCTCTGTAGAAATCATGGAATCAAATAAGACAATGAGTCTTTATGTTAAGAATAAAGACAAAATACAAGAAACTGAATATTCTTTCAAAGACACTCCTGGAATATATTCAATATCAGATCATAGTAGTGCTGAAGAAACAATTACTAAAAAATCTATTTTGGAGAATAATTATGATATAATCATTATGATTATGGATGCCACCGCTCTGGAGAGAAGTTTATATTTCGCTTTACAAGTCCAGGAAACGGGTCAAAAAATAGTCTTAGGCTTAAATTTTAATGAAGAAGCTAATAAAAAAGGTATAATCATTAATAGTAAAAAATTAAGCAAGATTATTGGAATACCCGTTGTTAAATTCAATCCAATCACTAAACACATTGAAGATTTAATAATAACTGCCACAAAGCAAGCAGAAAAACCTTCGGAGGATTATTTTACAGTTAAATACGACGATCACATTGAACAATTAATTGACTTTATTTCTGATTCATTGGATAGTGATTTCTCTGATAGATTCATTAGTATTAGAATTCTTGAAGAAGACCCAGATTTCATGAGTTATCTTCCAGATAATAAGAAGGCTATTCTAAATGAAATGATAAATGATATATCAGATAAACATCAAAATATTAAGGAAGAAATTTCAAAAACTCGATATGGAACCGCAGCATTCATCTCAGAACAGGTTACTCGCATTGTTAAAATAGGAGAAAAAGATGTTGAAGAAAAATCAAAATTGGATCGAATCCTATTACATCGTATTTGGGGGCCTATATCTACATTATTGATATTTGTAGGGATCTTCTATGTTTTGTTAGTTTTAGGAGGTTATATTGAAGATTTTTTTATTACAATAGGCGATTTCATATTGGAGTTAATACCTAAGGATGGTTGGACAATTCAAGGATTTTCATATTTAGATCTTATACGCGAAGGATTAGCTGGTGCTTTTGCGGGAATAGCAATTGCTTTACCTTATGTTTTATTATTCTATCTTTTATTGGGATTTATGGAAGACGTAGGTTTATTACCAAGATTAGTAGTTAATATTCAGAAGTTATTCGACTATTTAGGATTACCTTCGAAGGGATTTATTTCCCTGATCTTAGGATTGGGATGTACTGTTCCTGCTTTTACATCTACGAGAATCCTTAATCGAAGAATTGACAGGATTAAAATAGCATTTATTTTTGCATTTATCCCTTGTTCATCCCGAATAGGCATTATTATGGGAATCGTTGGATTTTATGGAGGTTTCTTACTCGCATTAATGGTCTTTGGAACATTATTAATTGCAATGCTGATTTGGGCATTTTTAATGAAACTAATATTAAAAGTTAAACCTGAACCGATGTTAATTGAGCTTCCCACTTATAGAAAACCATTGATTAATAATGTTTTCTCTAAGAGTTGGCTACGAATGAAGGGTTTTGTAAAGTTGGTCATTCCACTTCTTATTATAGGAGGTGTCGTATTTTCAATTTTTAATCAATTAGGAGTTACAAACTTTTTAATCGAACCTTTTGGAACATTAATCAGGTTTCTTTTTGATCTACCCGAAGAAACAATCGTACCGCTTGTTTTTGGATTCGTTCAGAAAGATTTAACAGGTGCAATGCTGTTTTCCGTTCTTGGAAATGAAGATGGTTCACTTCCTCTTACAGCGATACAACTCTACACCTTTGGTGCAGCAGCTTGCATTGGAATTCCATGTATAATTGCTCTTGGAGCAATGTTCAGAGAACGCAAATTCAGAGATAGTCTTCTAATATTTTTCTCAGTACTACTATATGGGATTTTAGTTGTAAGTATCTCCTGGAGAATTTTAATTCTTTTTGTATAAAAAATAGTAGGTAATGTTTAATTGAAGGAGGAAAAGATATGTTAGAAATTTGGAACTTACATGTAAAGATTGGAAATAAAGAGATTCTGAAAGGAATAAATCTCAATATTCCTAATGGCGAAGTTCATACGTTATTTGGACCAAATGGTTCTGGTAAATCTACACTAATGATGACGATTATGGGTTACCCTGAATATGAGATAACTGAAGGGCAGATATTATTTGATGGGAAAGATATTCAAGAAATGAATATTACAGAAAGAGCTAAATTAGGTATCGCCATTTCGCAACAAAGACCCCCATCGATAAAAGGTATTAAATTAAAAGATATTTTTAATTTCTATATTCAATCTCATCAAAATAAAGAAGAAACCGTTAATGAGTTAATTAAAAAATTTAATATAGAGGGATTTGTTGAGAGGGATATAAACTCTGGATTCTCTGGAGGAGAAATAAAGCGATTAGAGTTGTTCCAAGTTTTAGTCGCTAATCCAAAATTCATCTTATTAGATGAACCTGATTCAGGTGTGGATCCTGTACAGCTTTCGATTTTAAGTAATATGATCAATGATTGTCTTAAATTTAATAGTGAAAAGCATTCAATTAAAAGAAAAACTGGTTTGATCATTACACATTCAGGTAATATCTTAGAGTATGTACATGTTGATAAAGCTCATTTATTAATAGATGGAATTATACATTGTACTGGGAATCCAGGGATTATGTTAGACCAGATAAAAGCAGAGGATTATTCATATTGTATAAAATGCCAAACAATAACTAGAAACAGTTTTGAGGTGAAAAAGTAAAATGTCTAAAGATGAAAGCCTTTTTAATAATTATAATTCTAATAAGGAAATTAATTTTGATGATTATGACTTTTCAGTATTAAGAAGCAATCTATGTCCAATAAAAAATTCTATTGGGGACTTAAATAATACTGAAATCAATGATTTATCTTCAGTAGGAGTATTATTGAATAATAAAAATCGTTCGGGTACTTATCTTTTATGTGATCAGGATGGCCTTCTAAATATCAACACGGATATTGGAATAGAATGCTTACAGATAAAAGAAGCTCTTGAAAAATATCCAATGATTAGAGAAAAATACTGGTTTAAATCTCTTAATAGGGATAAGGATAGGTATACCAATATAGTTGGATCAACTATTCCAAGAGGTTTTTTCATTCGAGTGAAAAAAGGAATGAAAGTTGAACTCCCTTTTCAAGCTGGACTTTACATGAGTCAAGAAAACAGTGCTATGAGTGTTCACAATATCATAGTTCTTGAAGAAAATGCCGAGTTACATCTCATTACAGGATGTACTAATCAGCATAATCTTAGAAAAGGTGTACATCTTGCTATTTCTGAGAATTATATTGGTAAAAATGCATTCCTTATTAATACAATGGTTCATAATTGGGGACCTGAATTTGAAATAAGGCCTAGAACTGCAACGATAGTAGAAGAAAAAGGAACTTATATAAGTAACTATTGTTCTCTTAGTACTGGTAAGAGTATTCAGATGAATCCATTTACATATTTGAAAGGGAAAAACAGTACTGCGAAATATACTACTATTATATTAAGTACTCCAGGGACATTTACTGATTCGAGTGGTACGATTCTAATGACTGGTGAAAGTTCAAGAGCAGAAATTGCAGCAAGAGTAGTTTGTCAAGGAGGAACTATAATTCAATCTGGTTTATTAATTGGAGCTGCACCTTATTGTCGTGCTCATGTTGATTGTTCTGGACTCATGCTAAGTGACGATGGCTCAATTGAGGCAGTTCCAGGACTACGAGCTATGCACCCAGATGCTAGAATGAGCCATGAGGCCTCTATAGGGCGAATTGCTCCCGGTGAAGTTGCCTATCTTCAATCTAAGGGAATGACTGAAGAGGAAGCAATATCAATGATTATCCGAGGTTTCCTAGATATGGGTGTTAAAGGTTTGAGCCCCGATTTAGATGATTCTTTTTCAAAAATTGCATTAGTATCTGGACATGGAGAAAAATAATTTCAAAATAAAAAATTCTAAGAATATTTTAGTCTTCTCTTTAATTTTATTAATCAAAACTTTAATCTTATATTCATGGTTCGGGAACAATTTGTATTCTATTCCGTTTTTCTTATGTAGTCTCTTTAAGTTACTATGAAAAAAGATGATCTTTTATGATCTGAGGGTAGCTATCATAATTTTTTCATCTAATAAAAAATTTAGTACACTGAGGGGATCTGGGAAAGCTACATCACTATTCATGATACTTTTTATTGATGCACCTTCATTACCTATAATAACAATTCCTAAAAGCGCGTTTTTAAGCATTAATGCATCGTTATTTCCATTACCAATTGCAATGGTATTCTCTTTTCCTAACTGTTTTAATTCGTTTTCTTTTGCTTCGGACTCACTGGTTCCTTGTTGTTGAATTTTTATATAGTCTACATCCAAAATTTCTGCAATATCTTTTAAGTTTCCTCTCGTATCCGCTGAAATTAAATAGATATTATATATTTCTTTTAATTTCTTAAATTTATCAATAATAACTGGTGAAAGCTCCCCTTGAAATTGAATTGTACCATTTATATCAAATAAAATGTTCTTAATAGTAATTAATCCATAATTAGGAATATTGATCTGTCTCATATTTTAATTAAAACCTGATATTTAATATAATTAATTTCATTTTTTTTTTCAGATTCTATAATAGCATATAAAGTAAATTATAACCCAAAATAATTCAAAATTCTATAAAACTTAACAGATTTTAATAGTACCTAAGAAGAAAATCTGATATTATAAAATAATTTTTTATTCGTCAAAATTGTTATCATTGAATTGATCAATAATATCATAAATTTCATTTATTAATTTAGATAATTTGACTGTTTTTTGTTCTTCAGATATCATATTCCTTATTGTTACCGATCTATCATTCAATTCTTCAGGTCCAATGATTAACACTATAATAACTCCCAATTCATTTGCTTTTTTAAGTTGATTTTTAAGATTTTTAAATCTGTAATCTATAATACAGGGAAAGTCTTCATCTCGGACAAGTTGTGCTAATTCAAAAGCATACGTTGACATATCTTCATTTATAGATGCGATATAGATTAAGTCACTATAATCTTTTTCTCGAATTTCTTCTGGAATTAAATTATATGTTTTTAAGAATAAGGAAAGCATATATATCCCCATACCAAATCCCGTTCCTGTAATTTTCTCATCTGAAAATATTGATAACAGATCATCATATCGACCTCCTCCAAAAATACTTCTTATATTTTCTGTTCCCATATCATACACTTCATAAATAATACCAGTATAATAATCAAGACCTCTTACAGTCCCTGAAGAAAATGTACAATAGTTTGAGATATTTACTTCCTTTAATAATCGGTTAAATTTCTCAATCTCTATATAACCTTCAGATTTATAGAAATCACTAGGAATATCATCAAATTTCTCTAATAATTCATTTATACTCCTTGCATCTTTTAATTTTAATATTCCTTGAGTAATTAGTTCATTTTGAAAGGTATCAACTAAATATTTCTCAAATTCATCTTCCTCCATCTTTTCAGATTTATCTAATACTTTATAAACTAAGGGTATCTTAGCTTTATCAATTTTAAGTATAAAATTACAAATCGAATCCATGAATCGTCGACTATTATAATAAATCTGAAATTGTTCTGCTGTAGCTCCAAATTCAATGAATATATCTATAATTATATTAAATATTTCCAGATCTGCATAGAGACTTTCTTCACCTAATATGTCAACATTGGGTTGTTTGAACTCTCTTCGACGCCCTTTCTGTGGTCTTTCATATCTAAAACATGTTGGGATTGAAAACCATCTAATAGGTTTTTTAAGTTCTTGACTTTTTTTTGCCACCATCCGGGCTAAGGAAGGTGTAAGTTCTGGAATTAAAATCAACCTTTCTCCTTTCTTTTTTTCAACAATAAAGGATTGTTCATTAACTAACTCATCAGAAGATTTAGCAGCAAAAATTTCAATCGGTTCTATTTGTGGAGTCCTAAATTCCTCATAACCATATCTCTCTACAACATCTTTTAGAATCTCAATAATCCAATTGTATTCTCTTAAAGCTGGAGGATAAAAATCTTTCATTCCTCGGAGTGGTTCTTTGGAAAATTTCTTAGACATCTTACCACTTCAATTCTGTTTAACTGTTATTAAAACCTAAAAAGAATGCTAACAAATATTGTTTTCGGTTTTTTCTCTAATAGAAAGATAATTTATCCTTGATTTTAGGTTCTTTTCTCTTAACATTCCAATTTTGTTTAAAATCAATAAAGAAGGTAAATTCATTAGAGATAAACTTTTTTGTAAGAGGGAATAATTATTAAAAATATAAAGTATTATTATTGATATGGTTAATTTAGAAAAAGTAAGTCCTAAAGGAACTACTGTAGCAGGACCATATAGCCCTGGAGTGAAATTTGAAAACCTACTTTTCGTTTCAGGTCAAGGACCTGCCCAAAGTGCCATAAAAATAGAAGATCAAACACAAACAGCCCTTGAAAACATTAAAAAAATCGTTATGGTCGCTGGAGCTAAAGTTTCGAATATTGTAAAAATAACTGTTTATATGAAGAACATTAATGATTTTAGTAAAATGAATGAAATATACAAAAGATTTTTTAAGGAAAATGGTGTTACTGAAAAATTTCCAGCAAGAACTACTATAGAAGTTTCAAATTTTCCGTTAAGTGGAATGTTAATTGAAATCGATGCAATTGCAGTTCTCTAAGGTTTATTCAATATATTTCTTCTTAGCAGAATTATTTCTTTTTACACAAAATTTTATTTTACTTAAAATCAAGAATTATTTTTAATATGTTTTAGATAAAAAAATGTCCCAAGATAAATTTTTTTTATTTCTTGTATGAAATTAGATAATAATTTAATTTTTATCTCAAATTAGTTTATTTATAGAATTTTTAGAGAGATTTAAGTGTCAAATATATTTTTTGAAGAAATTATTGATTCTATTGTTAATTTAGATAAAGAGAAAGCTCTTGAATACGCAAATAAAGCAATTAATGAAAACATGAATTTACTAGAAGTTATTGAGAGGGGTTATGCTGCTGGAATTCGGAAAGTCGGGGAGTTATGGGAAAAAGGAGATTTCTTCTTACCAGAATTAATGACAGGCGCACAGATATTACAAAGCAGTTTAGATCTTTTAATACCAAATCTACAAAAGGGAGTAGAAAAAATTTCTCTTGGGATAGTAGTGATTGCTACTATTGAAGGGGACATACATTCAATTGGAAAAACTATTGTTGGAACCATGTTGAAAGCTTATGGATTTGAAGTTCATGATTTAGGAGCTGATGTTCCAGCTGAAAAGATAGTGGAGGAGGCTATTGAGAAAGAAGCAGATATCATTGGTGTTTCCGCTCTATTAACAACTACAATGGTCGGTCAAAAAAAAACTATTGAAATTTTAAAAGAAAGAAATATTTCGAATAAATTTAAAGTTATTCTTGGCGGTGCTCCTGTAACAGATGCTTGGGTAAAAGAGTGTGGTGCTGATGGTTTTGCTGAAAATGCTATTGAAGCGGTAAGATTAGTTAAATCTCTTTTAAAAAAATAATTTTAGTAATCTTATAAGGTGTGAAAATATAATATTTCAAGAATGGTTAAAAGACAAATCTAAGATTATGCTTTTTGATGGCGGTTTTGGTACTGAATTGATAAAAAGAGGATTAAAATCAGGGAAAATTCCAGATATCTTAAATATTGAAGAACCAGAGATAATTTCTGAGATTCATGGAAGTTATTATAATGCAGGATCAGATATGTGTCAAACAAATACTTTTGGGGCAACTCCTTTGAATTTAAGACGTCATAATCTTGAAGGTCGAATTGAAGAGATTATCAGGTGTGCTTTGGAGAATATTAAAAAAGTATGTCCTTCAGAATGTTTAATTGTTGGTGATATTGGCCCTACTGGTGAATTTAGACCCCCTGTAGGAAATTCTTCAAGTGAAGAATGGTATTCCAGTTTTCTAACTCAAGTGAAATTGTTAGAATCTGGGGTAGATCTGTGGCATATTGAAACAATTTCAGATCTAGAAGAAATGTTAGCAGCTATTAAAGCAGTTCGAGAAGTCTCTAAAAAACCTTTAATTGCTTCAATTACTTACGCTAGAAGTAAGAGAGGTTTTTTCACTATAATGGGTGATTCTTTAGAAAAGTGCATAAAAACTCTAAATAATGAAGATGTGGATGTTATTGGAGCCAATTGTACCCTTGGATCTGTTGATATGCTTGATTTATTAAAAAATGCAATTGAAATTACGCATAAACCACTTTCAGTAAAGCCTAATGCAGGTCAACCAGTAATAAAGGGGAAAGAAACATATTATGAACAACCTATTGATGATTTTGCTAATGATATAAAAGAGATGATTAGTTTAGGAGCAAAAGTGGTAGGGGGGTGTTGTGGTACTTCTCCGCAAACAATAAGTGCAATACGAAAAATCATTGATTCTCTATAAAAATATGAAAAAAAGGGGAGTAAGGAATTGCCGATTATTAAACCGAGTATAAGACTTTTAGATATTAAACATAAACAACAAATTTTTGAAGAAGCCAAATTTATCCTTGAAAATCAAGGGATTTTTATTGAAAATCAAGAAGCAATAAAGTTATTTGATCAAAATGGTATCAATCATGAAGGCCTACGATATTTTATACCCTCTGATTTAACAGATAAATCCTTAGAAACAGTTCCTCATGAAATTACTTTATTCGACCGAGAAGGTAATGTTCATATTACATTAAAAGATGATAAAACTCATTTTGATCCTGGATCTGCCGCAATTTTTATTCTAGATGAGGATACTGGAGAACTTCGACAGGCTGAATCCAAAGATTTCATTAGGTTTTCAAAGATAGTTGAACAACTAGAATATATTGAAGCCCAAAGTACTGCTTTAATTTATCAAAATGTTCCAAAAAGGGCTCAAGATTGGCATAGATTATATCTTGCTTTATCTCATTGTTATAAACCAGTAATTACAGGAACTTTTCGTAAAGAGAGTTTTTCGATTATGAAAGAAATTCTTTTAACATGTAGATTATCTGAAGATGATTTAGCAAGAAAACCATTAGCGATATTTGATGCTTGTCCCAGTCCTCCTTTAAAATGGTCGGATCTCACAACTCAATCATTAATAGATGCTGCAAAAAGTATGATTCCTTCCGAATTTGTATCTATGCCTTTAGCTGGAGCTAGTGCTCCAATTACGCTAATAGGATCAATAACTCAGCACTGTGCTGAATGTCTTGCAGGAATAGTTATAGTTCAATTAGCGAAACGTGGCGCACCATTAATCTGGGGAGGTTCTCCAGCAGTTTTTGATATGAAACATGGGACAACTCCTATGGGAGCAATAGAAACGATGATGATTAATATTGGTGATACAGAAATGGGCAAATTCTTAAAACTTCCTACTCATGCTTATATGGCACTTAGTGATTCGAAAATACCAGATGCGCAGGCAGGTTTTGAAGCGGGAATGGGGGCACTTTTAGCAGGTTTAGCAGGAATAAATATGGTTTCTGGTCCTGGGATGCTTGATTTTGAATCTACACAAAGTATTGAAAAATTAATTATTGATAATGAAATAATTGGAATGGTTAAAAGGTTTCTACAAGGAATTGAAAATTATGGTTCCCCTTTTGCTTCAGAAATATTAAATGATTATGAATTAAAACAAGAATTATTATCGCATCCATCAACACTCAAATATTTTAGAAAAGAATTATTTTTTCCAAGTTCAATAATAGATAGAATGACAAGAGATACATGGAAAGAAAAGGGTTCTCAATCTGCTAGAAAAAGGGCAAAAACCCTTTCTATTCAATTATCAGAAAAACCTTCCATAAAACCAATTGAGGATACATTAGCAAATGAATTAGATAAAATAGCTGAAAAAGCTTTAAAATAAATAGTATTAAAAAAAAATATTAATTACTATCAAAATAAAACTTTATAGTAATCAATACATTTTCATATTTACATTGGATAACAACATTAAGAAAGGGTTACTAACCGGTTTTATAGCATTCTTTTTTGTAGGATTGCAGCCAGTAATTGCTATTTTAAGACCTCACGCTGTTGATGCGTATATCTCAGGAGCTATGACTTGTTTAGTTGAGGCAATGATTTTCTTACCAATAATGGTATATGAATTAAAAATTTTGAAAAAAAAAAATCAAAATTTTAATAATAATGTAAATGAAATTATAAAATTTGAATATCTAAGAAACTGGAGAAAAAATCTTTCTTTATTGATTTTTATCGGAATAGTATTCAGTATAAACCAAGTATTTTTTTTTGTAGGGTATGATTTAGCTGGTGCTATTAATGGTTCTTTAACTCAAAAAACCACTGTATTCTTTGGAATAATTTTAGGATATTTAATTTTAAAAGAAAAGATAACAAAAATTCAAATTATATTTTCATTTATATTATTTTTTGGTTTGGCAATAAGCATTACTCAATTTTTTAGTCTACTTGAAATCAGTGTCAGTATTTTGATTGGAGTAGGAATATTGCTATTAATTGCTTTCTTATATATGATTGGTCATACTTTAACAAAACCACTATTTACTAGAAATGATGCAACACCAATCCAAATGGTATTTCTTAGAAATTTCATTTCTGGTATGATTTTAATATCTACTTATTTGATATTTTTTACTCCAGATTTTAAACTTTTTATTGAACCTGCTAATTTGCTTTTTTTTTTTATAATGGGCGCTGTGTATGGATCTGGATTAATTTGTTGGTATTTAACACTATCTTATTTGGATGTTTCAACGGCGACCACAATATTAGCTCCAACACCAATTTCTTCAGCTTTATTTGCTAGTATTCTTCTTGGAGAGATTTTTAGCATTGCACATTTAGTAGGAACGATAATAATAATCGTTTCAATAATCATAATCGTTAATCAGAAATAATAAGAGTATGAATATAATTCTGAATTCATAAATTGCATTTCTATATATAAAACATATATAGAGATATATATTAACAAAATCTTGAAAATCTTTTGATAGAATAGCTTTTATTCATAAATATCCTTCATTAATAATGTTTAAATATAATATTATATGTAGGTATATAAATATATATTTGTTTTTCAAAAATTAAAGTAAAAAAAAAATTAAAGTAATATTATCAATTTAAATGAATGATTATGGCAGATCATAATATAATTGAAGTCAATGGACTAAAGAAATTTTTTGGCGATGTTAAAGCAGTAGATGGAATATCTTTTAATGTTAAACAAGGAGAAGTTTTTGGACTTTTAGGTCCTAATGGGGCAGGAAAAACAACTACTATAAAACTCTTATTAGGATTACTCGAACCTAATGAAGGAGAAATGAGTGTGTTTGGAATGAACCCAGAACGCGATGAAGTTGAAATTAAACGTCGGATCGGATATGTAAGCGAGGAACCTTTAATTTTTAAATCTTTAACTCCAAAAGACTTATTTAATTTTATAGCATCGGTAAGAAGGTTAGATGAGGAAAAAACTACTGTTCTAGCAAAAGAATATTTAGAAAGTTTGGAAGCGGATCAGTATTATGATCAGTTAATTGCTACTCTATCCCATGGTAATAAACAGAAGTTGCAAATAATAGCCGCTATACTCCATGAACCTGATTTACTTATTTTGGATGAACCAATTTCAGGATTAGATGCTAAATCCGTAAGAGTTGTTAAATCTATATTAGAACTTCATACTCAAAGAGGAGGTTCAGTCTTATTTTCAACTCATATTATGGAGATTGCACAGGAATTATGTGACCGACTAGGCATTATTAACAAAGGTAAAATAGTGGGGATTGGTACTATGGAAGAACTTCGTCATCAATCTAATAAAATTGGAGCTAACTTAGAAGATGTATTTTTAAGGTTAACTGAACAAGATACTTCTGTTAATGAAATAGTTGAAAAATTAAGAAAATCCTTTAAAATGAGAAATAGATAAGGTTTTTGACGGTGGAAGAAGAAAAGTTAAAATATTATAGCCTATCAAAATATACCTGCTATGAAATTTTAATGGAAAGTCAAATAGCTAGCGCAGGTGCCCATCAAGCAAGGCTCATTGAAAAATTTAAGAAAAACAAGAATTATATTAAAACACAATTCATAACACTCAAGATTGCATTTGCATTCCTTTTTATAGTCCTACCTATTCTTCCCTTAGTAACTTTTAACCAAATCAATGATCAAATGATTCAGGATATATATTCTATAAATAGCCTTTTTTTTGTATCATCTCTTCTACTTGTACTTTATTTTGGATTAACCTTATTATACTCATTAATGTTTGGGATGATCTCTACTAGTTCTTTTATGTCAGGCAATTCTTTTAAATGGTTGCAAACTCTTCCTTTTTCTAAAAAGAACTTGAAAAAAATAGGCATAATGACCATATTTCGAAATCTAGATATTCCCTTAATAGTTTTAATGGCAGGACTCCCGATTATTATGTTAATTGCTACACAAGATATCTTCATTTTCTTGGTGTCAATATTAACATCTGTCTTTAATGTTATATTTAACTTTAGTATTCTAGTCATTATTGGAGAAAAGATGAGCTTCCTTTTTTCTGAATCGAAAACTGCATCAAAAAGAGCAAATTTAGTCAGAACTCTCACGATGCTTGGATATTTTGTTATAATGTTTACAAGTAGTTTTATTTTCAGTTGGGGAATTAATGCGGTTGAAAATCTTTTTCAAATCTTTGCTGATGCTGAACCTAATATATTTTTGGTTACTTTATTGGGATTTATTCCTTATCCTTTTGCTCCAGCATATTTGGTATCATTAATTACCATTCCAAGTCAATTACATTGGGGTATAATCTTTAGCTCAATTACGGGTTTTGCGTTATTTATTGTAATAGTATGGGGTTTATTTAAATATGCTCAAAAAGAACTTCATAGCGTAATATCAACAGAGATTAAAATAGAAAAAGTAGAAAAAAGAGATTTAAAAATCGAAATAAAACCAATTTCTCCAATTAAAGCATATATTCGTAAGGATATTATATCATCTACCCGTGATATTCAATCATTCATGTTTATCTTTTTTCCTATTTTTTATCCATTAATTTTAATTTTAACAATGTCAGCGCCAATTAGAGTAGAAGTGAGCTCAATTGAGGGTATTTTAGTATTATGGTCTATTATTCTTGCTGTGTATCTATTTATTCCACCAATGTTAATTATGGGGTTCCTAAATCTTGAGGAATCAGGTTCTTCTACAATAGCTTCTTTACCGATACTTATACGAGATCAAGCAAAAGCTAAGATACTTATAATGTTAATTATTCAAGGATTATCTCTTACTATTACTTCAATAGTACTTACCATACTCTTGAAATCGATAATTGTAATTTTACTTCTATTAGTAACCTTACCAATAGCATGGACTTTCCTACTATTCATATTCGAGATGAAAGTGAAACTTTTCGGTCAAATGAAATATAAATATGTTCTTGAGGAATTAAATAAGGAACATAAGATTGTCAAATGGATTAGTATGATTTTAGCAGAAATTGGGATATATATAATAATTTTTATAACTGGAACTTCATTGATACACTTTTTTGGGTTAGAGATTGCAATATTAACTATAGGAATAATTGGTGCAATAGCATTAGCACTTCTAATATTTGTTTTTACAAGAATGTTTCCTAAAGAAAAAAAAAATGGGGAGTATATTACTGGAGGTTTTCTTAGAAAAAATGTAAATTGTGGAACAGCCACTTTGCTGATATTATATTTTGTCTTTATGTTCCTAGTAGCTCCGATTGAATTCCTCTTATTACCCATTTTATTTGATCTTCCAGTATTAGCAACACTATTTATTGACTTCTTTATAAATCTTGGATTGTTAGCGCTATTATGGTTAGTAGTGGTTCCGTTAGGATTAAAATTACCAAATAAAGAATCATTTAAAGAATATACTCAAACAATTAAATTAGTTACTTTTAAACCTGTATGGCGTAATCTTTTAATATGCATTACTAGTATTGTAGTATTTGGAGCGTCTACAGTATTTTTTGCTATACTTCTTGGCAGTTATTCATTCGATCCTAGTATTCTGTTAAGAAATCCTAAAATAGAATCAGGAGGCCTTAGAATGGGATGGTTTATATTCCTATTTATGATTAGAGCAGGATTATGGGAAGAAGTAGCCTTTAGAGGAGTTATATTAAATTTGCAATTAAAAAAATATTCTCGAACTACTTCAATAATTCTAAATGGCTTGTTCTTTGGTCTTTTTCATCTATTGAATCTATTAAGTGGACAAAACTATTATGTTACTTTTATGCAAGTAATATTTGCTAGCTTTTTGGGTTTTTCTTTTGCTTATATGTATACTAAAACTAAAAGCCTGATACCTTGTATAATAATTCATTATTTAATAGATACGATAGGGCAATTATTTTTAAACGTTAGTTTCCCAAATCTTTTTAACGCAACATTGTTCTTAATTTTTGGTATTGGCGTTGTTCCAACTTTCCTCATAATGATTATTGTAAGATTGTTCGCTGAAGAAAGAACGGATTTCTAATTTCACTTTATTTTTCTTTTTTATTTATATCATTTCTTAAAGATTTAAAACTCAAATTTCAAGAAGAAATCATTAAACGATCTATAGAAATCATTGATGAAAAGGAACAATTTATACTTTTACAACAAAATATTTGTTATTTCATAGGTGAAGTTAGCTAAGTAGTATCAGTTAAGAATATTAACGTAATTTATGGAGATAAATTATTAGATAATAACTTAGAAACTCTAGATATAAAGATAGTTATTAATTTTCATATTTTT
>JBHLQA010000019.1:0-16313 GCA_048885285.1 Candidatus Odinarchaeota archaeon | reverse complement strand
ATAAATAAGATATATCAGTTAAAGTGAGATTAATGTCTGAATAAAAAAAATAAAAAATTAAAGATAAATAAATACTTCATTAGATACTGTATAATAAAAGAAAGATACTAAGAGTAAAAATTTGAAATGAATATGGTACAGTTCCTATTTTCCAAATGAAACATTTTTTCCAACATTAATGAAGTGACAGTGATTAATCAATCATTAATGGGTATATTAATCATCCTAGCAATATTCTCATTTATTATTATTGATTAATCCACATTTTTGTTCTATTTTGAAGGTCTTTAATAATAGTCTGTGATTTTACATTATTGTCAATTAAAAATATATACTTGTTAAAAGGTGTAATATTTAATAATTTAAATACAAATTAAATAAAAAAAATCTAATTTTAGAGTAAAATTTGATGAAAAAAATAAAAACTTTAAGAAAAACAAAAATTAGAATCCCTATATTTTTGATGGCAATATTAGCTTTAGGTTTTCTTTCAATAAATCTTAAGTTATTTACTAATGAAAAAATGCTCTTGAAAAAGGAACTTTTATCCAAAGATGATTTCGATGATCTGAAAATGTCCGGAACATATAGTGATATCGAGATAGATGATTTACCTGGAAGCTTAGTTAATTGGACGTGGGCAAGAACCCAACCCTGGTGCATTCAAGGAACTGGAACTTCAGGGGATCCCTATATTATAGAAGGTCATACATTTAATTATAATTCATTAGGCCCTGAAAGTTTAATTATCCGAAATTCAAGAAAATATTTCATACTTCGAAACTGTAATATAACTGATTCACATCCTTCTTGGGCAGGACTTTATTTAACGAATGTTACTAATGGACAAGTTCGTAATAATGCTGTATATAATAATGGATGGGGTATAGTATTAACAGAAACAAATGATACTATTATTTCAAATAATGAAGTATATAATTGTGGGGATAATCATGGAATTGATTTAGAATATAGTAACTTTAATACTCTTTCAGGGAATATAGTCTATGACACTACGGGTAATGGAATTAATTTATTGAATGGTAATAATAATACTCTAACAGCAAATATAGTCCATAACTCAAACAGTGGAATTGGTGTAACATCATCAAGCGAATTTAATGATCTAATAGATAATACTGTTTATAACAATTCAGAGAATGGTATTAATTTAGCTAATAGTGATTATAATGATCTTATAGGAAATATAGTGTATAATAATTCACTTAGTGATATCTATTTAGAAACTAGTAACAATAATTCTTTAGTGAGTAATACCATTTATGATAGTAAAGCACACGGAATTTATTGTGAAGATAGTGATAATAATACAATTGAGCAAAATAACATTAATAATAATATGCAACATGGAATTTTTCTATTAGATAGTTCACATAATTCTTTAGAAATTAATACAATCTCTTCTAGCACGGAAAATGGAATAGAATTGGATGGAAGTTTATATAATCTTTTATCAAATAATTATATTTTTGATAATCTATTACACGGAATTAATATTGTTGTAGGTTTAGGGAGTAATTATAGTGATGCAAATAATATAACAATGAATAGAATTTATCATAATAATGAGAGTGGGATTAACTTAGATGATGAAGTCTACGAAAATGATATCTGGGATAATTATATTTATGATAATACAATTCATGGCATATCTCTATATGATTGTGGTTATGAGGATATTTACAGAAATTGGATTTATGATAATGGAGAAATTGGAATATTTTGCACTTCATCTTCTTATGATAATAACTTTTATGAAAATGTATTTGTCGGAAATAAAAAACACGCAGTTGATGATGGTACTGATAACTTTTGGAATAGCACAACTATTGGAAATTTCTGGGATAATCATACGGGACCAGATATAAGCCCTCACGATGGAATTGTAGATACACAATATAACGTTTCTGGCTCCACAGGAAGTATTGATTATCTCCCAATTGCCGAAGATGGTGCACCACGGATAAATATTCTGTCACCTAGAGAAGGTGATGCGTTTAACGAGACAGCCCCAGATTTTGCAATCACCATTACCGAGGATTATTTAATTTCCAGATGGTATAAAATTAATAATAGCGCTACAAACTATCCATTCACAGGTTTGAGTGGAACGATTGATCAAACTGCATGGGATACTCTATCTGATGGTAATATTACACTCACATTTTATGCAAGCGATTTACCAGGAAATACAGGAAATGCTCAGGTTATTGTACAAAAAGACACCCTTGCACCAATAATTACAATATATTCTCCCCACTCTGGAGATGTATTTGGTACTACACCACCCACTTTCAATATGACAATCACAGATCCCAATTTAGATACTATCTGGTATATTATTGAAGATCGTGATCCTATAATTATAGTGGATGTAGTAGAGTTTACTATACCCACACAAATATGGAACTTCATACCCGAAGGTACTGCTAATGTAACATTTTATGCGAATGACACGTTAGGACATCTTTCCTTTCAATCGTTAATTTTATCAAAAAATATCACTAGTAATATTCCCGATTTCTGGATTGGTTTAGATTACTTCACTACAGGACTTTTTATAACTCTATTTTCCTGTATATCTATTTGTATTGTTATCATTAAAATATACCATAAGAAAAAGATATTCAAGTAATAACATTTTAAATCTTTTTTTTAATTCTTTTATTTTTACAGAAAATTATGCTTATTTTTTTTTCAGAATAACTTAAGAGTGTATTTTAAGATTAATAGGATATCTTAAATTGACTTTTAAATAGAAAAAAAAGAGATTTAGAATTAGAAAATCACAAACCTTTCAATTTTACACCAAGGAAAAAGAGAAACCAAGCAAGAAAGAATATTATCATAGCAATTAGCAACCATGACTGGAAATTGGCTAAGTCAAAAATATGAATTGGTGGTAATATTAGATCATCCCAAATTATTACTGACATATCTAATAGGATAAATATTCCAAATGCCATCAAAAGAAAGGTTATAACCACCGTAATTTTACTTGGAGGAGTCCACGCCATTTATTTTTCACCAATCTTCTAAAAGATTTTTAATTTTTATTTAGTTTAGTTAAATTTAAAGTAAGATAAGATATACTCCTATTTAAATGAATTAATTTAAAAGTTAGGTACTAAGTTTTCAAATCATCATATTTAGTATAATCAAATTCGATTTCTCTCACTAAATCATCTTTTTTAGCCTTAGGATTAAAGGGTAGTTTTTTATCTTCTTTATTTTTACCTTTAACATCGTTATCTTCCTTTTTTACAAAATCCCATATAATACTAATTATAAGTAAAGCGGATACTATAACTAAAAGTGGAGTTAATAAGCCAGAATCCGTAAGTAATATCTTAACCCATCCAAGATAAGGAATTCTGCCACATACCACTCCTAAAATTCGACTTTCTGGTACCCATCCAGGATCTGGAAATGTATTGGCATCTCCTTTTGTTCGAAAAAACAATCCACTATCATTATATTTATCAATAACACGATGTACAATCGGATCATTAGGGTAACTTGTAAAACCAGGCAAATTTCGAGCATCAAAAACAATTATGTCCCCTTCTTTTCCTTCAATTGTCCCAACCTTTATTGTAACAGGATCTTTTCCTTTTAGAATTAATAAATCCCCCTTAAGAAGATTTGGTTCCATAGAGCCCGAAACTACAACGACCATGGGACTGTTAGTATTTAAAGTAATTTGCATTATAAAATAAATTAAAAATGAGCCTGAAAACGCAAAAATTATTAACACTATAGCAATAATGATTTTTCTTTTTGACCCGGCTTCCTTTTTTTTAGAAACTTTATCGTTAAAAACTGTTCTTAAACCATCTTTTTCCATATTAAAAAAACCAGTTATTCTATGGTCAAAATAAATAAAAATATCAATATAAATCTTCTTAGGATAAAAAGATAAATGAAGATTATTGATATTTCTTAATTGTTAATAGTAAGAATGAATTATAACAAAAGATTAACATTATAAATTAAAAAATCTAGATTAAAAATATCCCAATCAGATGAATAGAAATGTTCTAAATAGGGTTAAGAACGTTAAAATGCAAGAAAGAAGCCATTTATTTAATATAAGAGATAAGAATCATGATGAGATTCAAGGGATATTAGAAAATATAGTAGAAAAACAATTATCCCTTTCGACTAAAGCAAAAAGATTGGGGAGATCTTTACTCAGAATTAATTATTTTGACAATAATGTGGATATGAAAAGCCAAAAGGACAATAGAATTACAATTTTACTTGAACAAGAAAAAAGAATTTACGTGCAAATAAACGGAAATTTGTCTGATTCACAAATCAGTAAATTATGGAAGGAATTCGAAGAAAATCTGAATAAAATAAGTAATATAGAGAACATAGAGAAACTAAAATTTACCAAAGATGAAATTATTGAGGAAATTAGTAATTTAATTGAAGAGAAAGGATACACTGTTAAATTTGAGGATGTTCAAGAATTTGTTGAAAATTTTACAGAAAAATATCACCGATTTCCAAAGAGGGATGAAATAAATTCCATTGTTAAAGGATATATTATAATAGTAAATGAGCAAAAATTATCTCAAAATAAAGATACAGAATTAACAGAAGAAGAGAAGAATGTCGAAAGTTTAGATCCATCTTTAGAATCAAATCAAAAAGATCTATCATTAACCTCGAATGATAATACGGTCTTGATAATACCTGATAAATTTGAACGTAGAACATGTCCAAATTGTGGAAATAATGGTTTAATCCATGAAATGATTGATAAAAGTGTAATAATCTTAGACTATCCTAAAATATATGGAAAAAAAAATTGTTGCGCTGAGTGCGGTCACGAATGGAGGGTAACTTAATACATTGTCTATAGATTCTTTTCAATATTAAATTATTATTAATTAAAAAGAGGAGTAAATACAATATTTTAAATTGAATTATTAGAGCCTGAAATATAAATATATTTTTAAATAGTTCATAATTTAAAATAAAGATTAAAGAATCTTGTACTTATTAAAAATCATCAAAAAAAATTAGGTAGGATAGTAATGGAAGATTATGCGATTATTTATAATCCTGAAGCGGGTAAAGGAAAAGGTGGACTAAAAGATATCAATTTCATGGAAAAATGCCTCAAAGAATTAAATATTTCTTATAAATTATTTAAAACTGAATATATAGGACATGCTATAGAATTAGGACAACACTTAGCAAAGGATGGATATAGAGTAATCGGAGCTGGAGGAGACGGTACTTGCAATGAGGTTATGAATGGAGTAATAACTTCCGATACCAATACTTTATGTGGATTTGTTCCTATGGGATCTGGTAATGATATACCTGCTGCTATTGGAATCCTTCCTGATATTAAAAGAGCTTGTGAAATAATAGCTGAAAATAATATAGATAAAGCTGATATTGGTTTTGCAAAAACAGATACAGGGGTAGAACGTTACTTCTTAGGGATTGGAAGTCAGGGTTTTGATAGTGAAGTGACACGAAGATTTAATAAAGCAAAGAGAGGAAAAAGCTATGTCACTCAAACACTCATAGCACTATTCCCTTGGAAAAATAAACAGATTAAAGCAATAATGGATAATGATGTTTATGAAGGATTTGCTAATTGTTTAGCATGTGCAAATGGACCAAGTTATGGTGGGTTTATGTATATATGCCAAAGAGCTCAAGTGAATGATGGTCTTTTTCATATTAATATAGTAAATATTGGGAAATTTAAATTGCTAAAACATTTTAATCGAATGTATAAAGCGACTCTAGTACCACATCCAAACATCTATGAATACACAAGTAAGAAATTAAGAGTTGAAATGTTAGATTCAAATGACCCTAATCCTTATATTTGTCAAGTAGATGGGGAAATCCTAGATCAAATACCTGTAAATTATGAATGTATAAAAGATGGGTGTGAATTTATTAGACCAGAAGTAAATGAAGTAGCAGAAGCCTTTAAGAAAGAACATGGAAGATATTTTTGGGATTGCAATTATGAGTGAAACTATTTTTTAGTTCTTGGACGTAGAACTGGACTACACATTTTATCTTTTAAGATCCATATTTTCTACTGTCTCATCTCTTAAAATAATAAATAATTCGATAATTATACATATAAAAATGATAATTAAGATAATAGTTATCAATATATCAATTGATAAAATGTTCTTATCCTCAGTCCATGGAAAATTCCCTTGATATGAGTTTTCTGGGTTTTTTATATAATTATTGTAGATAAACTGTTCTAAAGTTTTACCAGTAACATCAAGACTAGAATTTGAGATATGATTTATATTATCCTGAATTGTATGATGATAAGACCATCCGGGATTATCCCAGAAATTAATTATCAAATCTGCTGAAGAAATATCTATATCCAAAAAGGCTCTATGGTCATCAATTATAGAGGCTGTTTCAGAATTCGATGGAAATTGATTATTATAGCCAAGTTGTCTTCCAACCGCAAATAATTCATTCAACAGTGAAGAAGTAGAGTATTGTTCATTAATAAATCGCAAGTTATCTCCACCAACCATATCTAATAACACCATACATTCAAAATTCTCTTTTGTTGAATTATAATAATTATCTATTTCAGAAACAAATTCTCTAGAGCCTATACACCAATCCCATTCATCAATTCCATAATCATTATCTTTTCCTTGATCTTCAGCATCAAAAAATAAAAACCATATTTGACATGACAAATTTTCTCTTCGATTATACAAAACTTTAGCAAGTTCTATAAGGACAGCACTACCACTTGCCCCATCATTAGCACCTGGAATAGGGCTATCTCTATTTGTTAAGTCTAGATCTTTGGTTGCTTTTGCACGAGAATCATAGTGGGTTCCTAAAATGATTATATTCTGTTTGTCTTCATTTAATTTAAAAAGCACATTTTGACAACCAACTGAATGTGTTGTAAAGTTATGAAAATGATATATGAAATTATTATCAATTTCTTGAAATCTAGATATGAAATAATTAGCACAATCTACTCGTTCCTGTGTACCAGGTATTCGAAAACCAATATCAAGCTGATCTTGAACATAAGAATATGCATTATCACCATTAAATTGTAAATTTTCTTCATAATTTTGGATATTTAAGTTGTTTGAGGGAATATTAAAAATAATGATTGAAAAAATAATTATTGATGAAATCACTATTGGGATTAAGATTTGGTATAACTTTTTTATCCAAAATCACCTTAAATTAAATATTTAATATGAATTTAATTTTATCGTTATTTAAAGTAAAGAAAATAAAAAAATAGAAGGTTATCTGGGTTCAAATCCTAAATCTACCCTTGTTTCACCCTTAATATCTGTTTCAATAAATGTAGCTTTAACAGGCATTCCAATATTAATTGTTTCTGGTTTACTTTCATCTACGCTAATTAATTGACCACTTACCATCGGACCTTCCTCTAGTTTTATCACTGAAAAACAATAAGGTTTATTTCTATTATACCCTTTTTCTACGAAAAATGGAGTTCCTACTGTGATACTTGTAAAAGCAGCAATTTCTCCATTTCCTGACATTTCCATCCATTCCATATTTGCTTTGTTGCATTTATTGCACAGTTTTCTTACAGGAACATATGTTTCTCCACATTCTTTACATTTTGATCCCATTAATTTCTTTTCAGCTAAATAATCTATATAACTTTTTATTGTAAAATCTCTCTCACTCTCAACCATTTTTTTCCACCTCTATTTTTCAAAAATTGTTACCACACAGGTAGCTCCTGATCCACCTAAATTATGAGTCATCATTCGTTCTACATCAAATTTTACTTGTCTATTCTTTTCAGCTATACCTCTCATTTGTTTAAACACTTCCACACAAAATGCTGCACCAGTAGCACCTACAGGATGCCCTTTACTCTTTAATCCTCCACTAGTATTTATAGGCAATGAACCATCTCGCTTAGTTTCTCCATTCTTTATTGCTTCAACAGCTTTGCCCTTTTCATAAAATCCTAAATCTTCTAATGCCACTATTTCCGCAATAGTAAAACAATCATGTACCTCAGCCACCTGAATATCATTGGGTTTCAACCCTGACATTTCATAAGCTTGTCGAGCTGCTTCTTTTGTAGCAATAAAACTAGTTAATTCATTCCGATCGTGTAAGGATAAAGCAGCACTACCCTGACCTGTGCCAGTAATCCAAATTGGGGTATCTGTAAAGTTTTTTGCCATATCTTCAGCTGCTAAAAAGACACATGCTGCACCATCAGTAATTAAACTACAATCGAATAACCTTAAAGGATAAGCAATCATTGGATTAGAACTACTTTTTAGATAATCAAACTCATCTTTCCAATCTGGAGCATCTCCCCCTGACTTTTCAATTTTTGCTATTTTATTTTTCATCAAATCTCTAATAGAGCTTTGCATTTGAGCGTACGGATTTTCCGCACCATTCTCATGATTTTTTATTCCAACTCTCATTAAGTCTTCTACTGTTGTTCCATATTTATGAAAATGTGCTGATGCCAATGTAGCATACAATCCTGGAAATGTTGCTCCTGCAGGATATTCAAATAGACTATCTGATGCTGTTGCTAACACATCAGTTACATTTACTGTTGGTTGTTCTGTCATGCATTCAACTCCAGCTACTGCAATAACATCATGGACTCCTGAGGCAATTGCTATAATTGCTTGACGAAGTGCAATTCCACTACTGGCACACGCACCTTCAAATCGGCTGGCAGGTTTTGGGGTTAATCCAACCAAGTCTGCTATCTGTGGTCCGAGATGTCCTTGATGATTAAATAACTCTGAATTAAAATTACCGACATAGCAGGCATCAATATCTTTCGGTTCAATACCATAATCAACTCTACTACCAGCATCTATCCATGCATCTACCCATAAATCTGGATTTCTTTTATGAGGAAAATGTGCGCCAAATTTGCTCATTCCTGCTCCAACCATAGCCACTTTTCTTGCTAATTTTCCCATACTTAGATCATCTAATTTTATAATTTCATATTATTTAATAATACTAAAAACTTGAATTTTCTACAAATTATATTTCTTTTTGTTTTCTAAATTAATTAAAAAAAGCAATTTATCATATAATAAAAACCATTTTTGAAAAGTTAAGATTTTTTATATTTTATTAAATCTCTAAGTTTAATATTCTATACCATATCTAGCTGTTATTCCTTGAGAAGAATAATAATGTTTAATCATTCTCATCTCAGTTACTAGATCTGCTACTTCTTTTATCTTAGGATGCATATTTGGTCCACCTGTTAAAATTAACTCTACTTTTTCTGGTCTTATTTTTATAAGTTCCAATACAGGATCAACAGGGATAACGTTCATATATATTGCCACTCCCACTTCATCAAGAATTACGATATCGTATGCATCACTAGTAATTATCTCTTTAGCGTAATCTAGTGCCTTTTGACCCTCTTTCAAGTCAAATTCTCCTGGTTCTGCAATCAACTCAGGATTACCAAACTGCTTTAGTTCAAAGTTGGGTATATTTTTAATAGCCTCAATTTCACCATATTTATAACTGCCTTTCATAAATTGAATCATATATACTTTAAATCCATGTCCAATGGCACGTATACCTTGCCCTATTGCAGCAGTGGTTTTACCTCTAGGCATTCCTGTCTAAATCACAGCAATATTACCCCTTCCAAAATATACCTGCACTAAACCAAGTTTAAGTCTATTTTTTTCATTCAAATTTATCAAAATTTTTTTATTATTTTTATAATAGTTAAAAGAATGAATTTTTTCATTTTAATTTTTTTAAATAATAAATTAGCAATCTCAAACCGATTATGAATTTAAAACCGATAAATATTTTTATATATTCAATGAATCCTATGGAATTGATTGAAAGTTTAAAGATTGAACTGCAAAACTTCGGAGAAAAACTGGCAGAAATTTTTCCTGAGAGAGTAAAAAAGTTATCAGATCCAAATTTTTCCGAATTATGGGGGATGGATGTTAATAAATTAAAGGTTAGATTAAGGAAAGGTTCTGAAATAACTAGGACAGCCATGGAGAAATTAAAAAATAATATAAATGTTATTTTAGGTGCAAAATCAGATACTTGTCTGAAATTAATAAAGAGATTCATTAATAAAGAGATTCAGTCTCTTGACTTCATTGAATCATTGAGAATGGAAATTGGGTGTTATTTTGGGTTAATCGAAGTTCTGGATGAAGAAATCTCTATTCTTTTATTTGGAAATCCGAGATATATTGTTTTTTTAAAGCAATGTTTAAATAACCCAAATTTTCCTCAATTTAACCCAAATAAGAAATTATCAATTCGAAAATTAAATAAATTCAAGGTTATTTTCTATCAGATTCTTGGATGTAAAGCAAAAAATTTGATTTTAATGATTGATGATTATATTTCAAGTAATCCAGATTTACCAGAATATTCTCATCAACAATATTTTATAAAGAATCCCCATATATTTGATGAAATTGATACAGTGGAAAAAGCATATTGGCTTGGATTCCTATGTGCAGATGGGAGTTTATATGTCCAACCTACTAACAAATATGAAATTTCATCAGAAATTTCAAGTAAAGATAAATCAGAACTTTATAAGCTTGCGAAATTTGTTGGAATAAATGAAGAGAATATAAAGGATCGTTTAAGATTAGTTAAGTTAAAGGATGGGAGTATCTCGTTATCAGAGATGTCATATTTGAGATTTACATGCCTTCCAATGGGAGAAGCTTTAGTCAATAATGGTAAATTCGGATCAGGTTCATCAGATGATAAGAAAAGAGTTCCAAATGTTATTAAGAAATTAATGGATTTTAACCAGAAACAATCATTATCTAATTCTCAAGAAAGAAAAATCGGTCTAGCTTGGTTATTAGGATACTTCGATGGTGATGGTACCGTTTATTATGATAGAAAAGGATTTAAACTTTTAGGGGAAATAATATCATCGAGTAAAACACTACTTCAAGATATAAAAAATATTTATAAAATTTATAATAAAATTGGATTTAAGGATAAGAATCAAGGAACTTATAGATTAGCAATTGGACCAAAAATCTATAAAAACTAATGTCAGTTAATTCTAATAGCTTACAACTAAAAAGGCCTTGATAATTCCTAAATATACTTGAACTAACCCTTGTTTTAATCTCTTTCTGATGGCAAATTACCTCTATGAATCTATAAAGATAACTAATTTTTTTAATTAGAATGAGAAGATAAACATTTTATAATTATTTAATTCAACTAATGTTCATTATTTGCCAAATTCGATAAATAGAGTTTAAAAAAAAATTTTAGATGCTCCAATTTTTTTATCTTAGCTTTTTTTCATGTCTTTAGCTTTAGCTAAGAATGTATCTATGTTCTTTTTAATGTTCCTTTTATCAAACTTTCCTACACTAGTCTTAGGAATTTCATCAACAATAACCACGAGTTTGGGAAGCATCCATTTAGTAATTTTACCTTTATCAACACCTTCTTTTTTAAGAAATTCAATCAGATCATCCTCATTCTTATCAGAATTGGGTACAAGTTTTACTATAGCAAGAGCCATTTCTCCCCATACTTCATCCGGAACACCCACAACAGTTGCTTCGAGTACAAAATCTGCTAGGGTAACCAGATTTTCAAGAAGTACCGTAGGAACCATTTCTGCACCACTTCTAATGATATCTGACATCCTATCTGCTATAATTATATAACCATCTTCATCAATTTTAGCAACATCCCCTGTATGAAACCAACCATCATACCACACATCTGCTGTTTTTTCAGGATTCTTAAAATACTTTTCCATTACCCACGGACCACGAATAGTAATCTCTCCAATAGTTTTATTATTATGGGGGATTGGATTTCCGTTTTCATCAACAACTTCTACCTCTAGTCCTGGAAGAGGTATACCTGTTTTTACTCTAATTTCATCTAATTTCTCTTTCGGCCAGTCTCTCATATGTTTCTTAATAAAAGCTATAATTGTAGCTGGTGCCGTCTCTGTCATTCCATATCCAGAAGAGGCTGTAATTCCTGGAATTTTTTTCTCTATCTTAGCTTTTAATCCTAATGGCAATGCTCCACCTCCCACACCTACCTCTAAAAGACTACTCAAATCATATTTATCAAAATCTTTATATTCTAAAAGCATAGCTAGAATCGTTGGAACCACAGAAGTAGACGCCACTTTCTCAGTTTGAACTAATTCACAAAAACCTTCAACTGTGAAAGTCCCAGGGAGTACAAGCTTCACACTTAAAAATACGGTGATAAAAGGTGCACCCCAACCATGAATATGAAATAGAGGTGTGATCATCAAATAAGTACCATTCTCACCAAGATGAGGATGGGTAGGATCGTTAGAGAACATCGCTAGTGACATGTAATGTAAGGTAAGTAAATAAAGGGCTCTATGAGTAAACATCGCACCTTTTGGAAGTCCAGTTGTTCCAGTGGTATAACAAAGAGTAGCGTAGGTATCTTCATTCAAATAAGGCCACTCAAATTCATCAGACTCGTGCTTTAGTAAATCTTCATATTCATAAAGGTTCTCTATCTTTATATTAGGCAATCCAGGTTTATCTGACATATACACAAATTTTTTAACAGTATCTTTTATTTTGTCATAAATTAACTGTACTAAGGGTAAAAGTAAGTCATCAAAAAAGATGACTGTATCCTCTGCATGATTAATTGTATATACTATATGATCTGGAGAAAGCCTTACATTAATAGGGTGGAGCGTTGCTCCACTGCAAGGAACCGCATAATAAAGCTCTAAGTGTCTGTGTGTGTTAAGTGCCATTGTAGCAACCCTATCTCCAGGTTTCCCAGTTTTCCCAGGCTTTATACCTAAAGTTTTTAAAGCATTTGCCAAACGACATGTTCGCTTATACCATTCTAACCATGTAAAGCGAAAATACTCACCTGTGACATGGTTTCGGTATACGACGCCTATCTCATTTGGATAAACTTTTATAGGTCGTTTCATAAAAGTAGTTAGGAGTAGTGGATAATTTGTGCTAAATTCTGGAAAAGTCATCTTTAATCTCTAAACGATAGATTTTTCTTATTAAAAGATTTTAATTATTAAATATTTTTTGAAGTATTTATAGTTTTTAAATAAAAGTCTTTCAAATTTAATTCTCAAAATTGAGAATCTAATAACATGTTAAAATTAATTGTCCATTTTTAGCCAAAAAAAAATTTGCAAGACCTACTAAATTTTTCTTATAATTCTTTAAGTAGATCAACTATTTATGACTTTAATTTTAAATTATAAATGTCAGATGATATTAATTTTAATTTAGTTAACAATTATAAATTCTAAGAATTGTAATACTATTTTTTTACATAATTTTAATTTAATAAGGAGAGCTCAACTCAAATGAATAATGACAAATTGATGACTATTGAAGATGCAATTTCAACATATGTTCAAGATGGAGATTTAGTAGGAATAGGAGGGCTTTCTTTCTGGAGAAAACCAATTAGTACTTGTAGAGAGATAATAAGACAGAGAAAGAAAAAGTTGAGATTGTGTACCTTCGTAGGTGGAATTGAAATAGATATGCTTATAGCTGCAAATTGCGCTGCAGAGGTGAGAAGTTGCTTTGTAGGAATGGAAATGTTTGGGATGGCTCCACATTATCGAAAATCAGTAGAAACAGGCTCGATTAAAATATCTGAGGAAAGTGAAGCGACTATTGCTTTAGGGCTAAGGGCATCCTATTTAAAAGTACCCTTCATGCCTTTAAAAGGTATAATAGGAACAGATATGCCAAAAGTAAGAGATGACATTAGACAAATTGAAGATCCTCTTGGTTCTGGAACAAAAATAATGGCTGTGCCTAAGATAGATTTAGATGTTGCAATTATCCACGTACCATATGCAGATGAATTTGGAAATGGCAATATTGCGGGAGCTGTTTGGTTAGATGAGGATATGGCAAAAACAGCTAAAAAAACGATTGTTACTTGTGAAAAATTGGTTGAAACTGAAGATATTCGATATTTACCTGGAAAAGCTCAAATACCAATGCAAACTACAACAGCTGTTATTAAAGTACCTTTTGGAAGTCATCCAACCTCATGTTACAACCACTATACATATGATGCTCAACATATTCAAGAATATCTTAGAATGAATTTTAATGATTACAAAAAGAAATATATTGACGTAAAATCTCATGCTCAATATTTAGAAAATGCAGGTGGAGCTAAGATGATTTTGGATATTTTGTTATAATATATAAATGTGAAAAAAAAAGGTATATAAGACTAGAATTATTGATTTTTCATTTTTATATATCTCGTTCCAACTAAAAAAAAATTAATACATTCTAAGATTAGAAAGACATTTCCAAAAGGCATGAAATTTGCAAATATAGCTAAAATACCTCCAAAAATAAAGCAAATAGCAGCAATTAGGAACAATATAATTTGGGTTTTTATAGAAATCGGTATAATTATGATTATTTAATAATTCTATAAAAAGATTTATGAAAAAAAAACATGCTAATAGAAAATTTCAATATTTCCTTATTTTTCTAATATATTTTGTTTAGTTTATTATATTTTTCATAAAGATCTATAGTTCATGGAAATAGAATTCTTTTAAAAAAAACTTTCTAATATATTAACTATGAAGTCAGAAAAAGATAAAATGTTAGATGGAAAATTATATAACGCAGGAGATCCTGAATTAACTAAAGAACGAGATAATGCACATACCTTATGTCAAAAATATAATCAACTTAACTTTCTTGATTATGATGGTCGAAAACGGATTCTAGAAGAATTACTTGGCTCATTTGAGGAACCTATTACAATTGAACCTCCTTTTTATTGTGATTATGGGAAGAATATTCAGTTAGGAAAAAATGTCTATATGAATACTAATTGTATTATCTTAGATGTTAATATAGTAAAAATAGGAAGTAATACTAAATTTGGTCCATTAGTTCAATTATATTCTGCGACTCACCCATTAGAACCAGAAATTCGAATAAAAGGCGATGAACTTGGATTTCCTATTACGATTGGAGAAAATGTATGGATTGGAGGGGGAGTTATGATAAATCCCAGTATAACAATAGGAGATCATTCTGTAATTGGAACAGGTTCAGTTGTGACAAAAGATATACCTCCTAAAGTATTTGCCGCAGGAAATCCATGTAAAATAATAAAGAAAATATAATTTTTCTTATCAATGTTTAAAAGAATAAAATATTAATTTTTTGCGAGATAGACTTATTTTAATAGAGAATATCTTATGGTCTTAGATTTCACAATAAAAAAAGGAATAATTCTAAAAATGATTTATTTAGAAGTTAAATTACCAGACATTCCAGGAAGTTTAATAGAAATGATGAAGCCAATCTCTCAAAATGGTGGAAATATTTATGGGATTTTACATAATCACGACAAAAAAATGAATAATATGATTCCTGTTACTGTTTGGTTTGATTTAAAGGAAGAATCTCTTGATTTATCCGTAAATAAGATTCAGAAAGACCTAATTGAAAAAAATATAGAAATTATTAATATCTCTATAGATTCAAAAAAAAATAAGATGACTTTTATCTTATCCGGACATGTTTTTGATACTGATATAACAGATACTCTTAGACGTTTAGATAAAAAAAAAATAAAAGTTTTTGAATTAACGGCTAAATTTGCTGGATTTGATGAAATAAGTAATGTTAAAATAAGTGTGGAATTCCCCGAATCTATGACAAAATTAGAATTAATTCATGAAATTGAAAAAATCTGTAAAGAAAAAGACCTTTTCTTGATACGATCATAATAAGATAAAGCAGTGTGTTGGCATGGAACTGAATATATGTTTAATAGGCAAAGGTAATGTGGGAACTTGTTTTCTGCAATTATTAAAAGAGAAAAATAGTATTATTAAAGAGAATTATAACTGTAATTGTAAAATAGTTGCAATTTTTGAATATGATGGTGCTCTAATTAATAATGACGGAATTGATTTAGATGAACTTTTAGCTAATAACAATAATCTTAGGAAAAATAAATTTTGGAAAAAGGATGTGAAAGCAACAGATCTTATTTCTAAATTAGATATAGATATTTGTATTGAAACAACGCCTACTGAACCAAAAACTGGAGAGCCCGCACTAACGCACATTATTGAAGCTTTAAGTAATAATATTGATGTAATTTCAGCAAATAAAGCCCCATTTTATTTACATTATAAGAAAATTAAAAATTTAGCTCAGAAAATGAACTGTTTTGTAAAGTATGAAGCAACA
>JBHLQA010000018.1:0-16938 GCA_048885285.1 Candidatus Odinarchaeota archaeon | reverse complement strand
AACCTTTATTTATTGAATCGAGGTAATACCATAGTTGATTTACCTGGAGCAAATCTAATTAAAGGTGATATAAGAAATAAAGAAGAAATTAGTAAAATTCTTTCTAATCAGAAATTTGATGTCGTTGTAGATTGGATTGCTTTTACTGAAGATCATGTAGAGTTTGATTATGAATTGTTTAGAGATAAAGTTAAGCAATTCATTTTTATTAGTAGTGCTTCTGTCTACCAAAAACCCCCTTCAACTCCATATATAACTGAATCTACACCATTAAAAAATCCTTATTGGCAATATAGCAGAGATAAAATTGCATGTGAAGAATTTTTAAGGAAAAAATATCGTGAGAATGATTTTCCTATTACAATTGTTCGTCCTTCTCATACATATAATACCATTTATCCCATAATTTCTCCTGGAGATAATAATTACACTTTCATTAATCGAATTAAAAAGGGAAAAGAAGTATATCTTCATGGAGATGGAACAACACTCTGGACAATGACTCATTCAGAAGATTTCGCAAAAGGTTTTTATGGTTTAATTGGAAATATCCATTCAATTGGTCATGCATTTCATATTACTTCTGATGAAATTCTAACTTGGAATCAAATATATGAGATTATGGCAGATACTCTTGGAGTAAAATTAAATATTGTCTATATTCCTTCAGAATTTCTTAATAAATATGATAAACAAGTAGGTTCTTCCTTGTTAGGAGATAAATGCTATAGTTTGATCTTTGATAATTCAAAAATTAAACAATTTGTTCCTGAATTCAAAGCAACGATCCCCTTTTCAGAGGGAATAAAGAGAACTTTTAAATGGTATGAAGAAGATCCCAAAAGAAAGGTTATCGATAAATCTATAAATGAGGGAATGGATAGAATAATAACATTATATAAAAACAGCAGAGAGATCTAAAGGAAGAGATTATCTGTTTTTCATTATAATGGCGAATTTTGATAAATAGGATTTTCTTTTTTCTTATCTTCCCTATTTAGCATGGATTTAGAAGCTAAAAAGCTAGATCATAAAAAAAGGATATCTTAATATGTTCTAATCTCGTTTCTCTTATTGTTTACATAAACTTTTAATATTTGATATTCATTTTTTTCAATGATTCAATATCTTAAGATTATAATTATGAAATATAGAGTTTTAGGAAAAACAGGATATAAAGTTTCAGAGATTTCAATTGGAACGTGGCAATTAGGAGGTAAATGGGGAGAGCCATTCGATAAAACTATAGCTCAAAATACTCTATCTACAGCTGCTTTAAATGGCATCAATTTTTTTGATACTGCAGATGTATATAAAGAGGGTCAAAGCGAACACATTTGTGGGGAATTTTCAAAATCCACTAATAAAAAAATTTATGTTGCTACTAAATGTGGTAGAAGATTAAATCCTCATACTACTGAAGGATATAATGAGGAAAATATAAGAAAATTTGTTGATGATAGTTTAAAAAATATGGAAATTGATACAATTGATTTACTTCAACTTCACTCTCCTCCAACAGCAGTATATTATAGACCAATGGTCTTTGACATTTTAGATTCCTTGAAAGACGAAGGAAAAATTCAAAATTATGGTGTAAGTGTGGAAAAAGTTGAAGAGGCATTAAAGGCTATTGAATTTCCCAACCTATCAACAGTACAAATCATTTTTAATGTCTTTAGACAACGGCCAAGTGAATTATTTTTTAAGCAAGCTAAAAAGAAAAATATTGGTATTATTGTTCGTGTTCCATTGGCAAGTGGATTACTTACTGGAAAATTCACCAAAAGAACTGTATTTAAAGAAGGAGATCATAGATATTTTAATAGAAATGGGCAAGTATTTGATAAAGGGGAAACTTTTTCAGGAGTAGATTATGAAATAGGATTAAAAGCTGTTGAAGAATTAAAGAAAGTTTTTGATAATCCCGAAAATCTTGCTCCTTATGCATTACGTTGGATTTTAATGTTTGATGCTGTTTCTTGCATCATTCCCGGGGCAAGTCAGGCATCACATGTTGAATCAAACATTCAAACTTCAAATTTAAAGCCTTTATCGAATGATCAAATGCTCCAAATTCAAGAAATTTATGAAAAATATATTAAAAAGACGGTTCATCATATTTGGTGATCAGAGATACTAGGTTTTTTTGATAGATAATTGTCATCTGAGATCTACACATTATGATTTTATTTTTACTATTTTTTATCTTTTTTATTTGACTTTGAACAATAATAATTTAAGCTATTTACCTAATAAAATCTGTGATCTAATAAATCTATTCCAAATCAATCTTAACAACAATCAAATAATTCACCTTCCAAATAAGATCGGTGAAATTAGCGATCTTGATAGTTTGCATATAAAAAATAATAAATTGGATTCCCTTCCTGATTCAATTATTAATTTAAAATTGTTATTTGGACTTAATTTAAACAAAAATCGTTTTAAAGAATTTCTAGATATATTAAAAAGATTAGGCCTCTTTGGAATTAAGATCTCTGAAAATTTGATAATAAAATTCCCCAAAAAGATTTGTAGAATTAAACTAAAGGAGAATGGATGTTATATTTAAAATCTATATTACCTTCCCTCCCCGTGGTGCCCCCTCCTAGTAATAGGTTTAATATAACTTACTATTTATAATTTTTCTTGAATTTTATTACTAAATTTTAATTCTATTTTTAAACCTAAATATCATACCTATATATATGATTAAACGCGAAAACACTGTTTTACGAAAGTAACCTTTTAAGGTAGAAGTGATACGATGATTTCACGAAGAAAATTTAACAAATCTAATGTTTTGAATATCTTAAAAATAATTCAAAATAGTTTTGAGATGATATACATTTAACAGGATTTCTTCTTTAATTATCACATTAGAAATTACAAAACTTATTGAAATAAGGATGAAATCAATTTTAAAAGGAAGTCTCGCAATTCTATTGATATTCTTTACACTAATATTTACCTTATCAATGAATAACTCTATTTATTCTAATAAAACCATTAAAAATTTTGAAGCGGATAATAAAAATATAGAACTTTCTTATAGCTTAGGAAGAATTTATATCAATAATAACTGGTCTGAAGCTAAAAATGCAGGAATTTGTACAGGTGAAGGTACTTATTCCAATCCATATGTTATTGAAGATTTAGTTATTAATGGAGGAGAAACGGATCGAGGTATATATATCGCAAATTCTAGTGATTTTTTTAAGATTAATAATTGTACAATCTTCGATTGTTCAGTTGGGATCACTTTATCGAATGTAAATAATTCCCAATTAATAAATAACAAGATATACAATAATTCTTTTGGAATTGGTTTAATTTTTAGTTATAAAAATAATATTACACTAAATAATATATTTAATAGCTTTGAAGGTCTTAAATTATACTATTGTTATCATAATAATTTTTCAGGAAATAGAATACATAACAATTTTATAGGACTATCTCTAACCAATTGCTATAATAATAATATTATACAAAATAATATATCACAAAACTTCAGGCTTTTTATTGATAGCCCTATAACAGGCGCTAATACTACTTCAGGTATAGGGATTGAAATAATTAATAGTAGTTGTAACCTCTTTTCGGAAAATGCTGTAAACCAGAATTATGACGCAGGTATTATTTTATCTTGTAGTAATGAATAATTTTATAAGTAAAAACACTGTTAATAATAATGGATGTGGGATTTTGTTATCCTATAATTGTACTAATAATATTATTTCAAGAAATAAATTATTTGGAAATGATGAATGCATCAAAGAAGAAAATTGCACAGGAAATATTTTTGAGAACAACAATTGTGGCAATGAATCGATTCCAGGATATTATCCTTTTTTAATAATTATTGTGGTTATTGTTATTACAATCGTTTTAGATAAAAAATTTAAAAAAAAAAATTAAAGTATTTCTATTATTTCTTTTGCGAAATTGCGAGCTTTTTCTACTTCTTCTTCATTTGGATGCCCTACTGTTGCATCTCGCATTTTTCCAAACTGTTGAAGTCTAGGATTATCTACTTTTATGAGCATGTCTGCTACTTGTTGGGCGAGTACTCCTTGACAATTATAAATGCCGACCATATCCGAATCATTGGCACATTCTTTGCATTTACCTAATAAGGGTTCAATGAATGGCGTTCCTAGAGGAGAAGCATGAGTACAAAAAAGGGCTATTTTTCTATTTTTTGCTTTCGTTTCTATGAACTTTGACGCAATTTGTGGTGGTCCCATTTGATGAATGGGAAACCCTATAAACGTAAATCCATAATTCTCCAAGCTTTCAACTTCGTTTAATGGTTTAATCTCCTTATCTCCTGAAATTGTTTCATAAATTGCTTCAGCAATCTTTTTAGTGTTGCCTGTTTGTGACATATAAGCTACAAGAGTTTTCATTCTTTTCATCTCTAATTTTAGATTTTGAAATTGTTATTTGTAATCTTTTTTTTCCTTTATAATTTTTTTAATTTTCTTTTTAACTAATTTTTGTTCTCATTTTTTAAACTAAAATCAAGGTTTCATAATTCTATATTGTAAAAAAGAGAGTTACTCTGATTACTATGCGAGTAGACAATAAAACAAATTTTAAATTTTATCAAAGATAATGACAAGGGATGGATTTTTTATTTTATACTACTTATAATTCTCCATTTGATACTTTTACAATTACTTGGAAGGAACCCGATTCTATTTTAAAAATACAACGCATATTTCTTAGTGATCCTGAGACTAATTCTGAAACTAAAGCTCGAGAATCATTTAAGCATATTAAAATAGGATCAAATTCATCGATTAAATTGTTAGCTGAGCAAATTCAGTATTTTTTGAGAGGTGAACGGGTAGAGTTAAAGCTTGATTTACTTGATTTTAATAGATGTTTGGAAATTCAAAAGAAAGTACTACTTGCAGAATATAAGATACCAAGAGGGAGGGTAAGTACCTATAAAAGAATTGCTAATCATATTGGAATATCTAAAGGTGCTCGAGTTGTTGGAAACGCTCTAGCTAGAAATCCATTTCCCATTGTCATTCCATGTCATCGAGCAATTAAAACAAATGGTGAGCTTGGAGGATATCAAGGTGGGATAGAGATGAAACAAAAATTATTAGAAATGGAAGGAGTTAAGATTTCAGAGAAAGGGAGAGTCATTACAAATAAATTTTATTACTAGTTTATTTATCATAAAACTAATAGGATATCAAAAAAATATAAATTAAATGACATTATTTTTAGTCTACTATACTATTTCTTATCATTAAAATAAATCATTGTAAGTTTTTTTAAGTCTCAAGTGCTATTTATCATAATCACATACTAATGGTAACTGATTATTGGACGCTTTCAACTAACATCAGTGAAATTCAAAGATCTAGCCCCGATTATATTAGTCATGCTTTTACTTTTTGTTTCGACTGCATGTGCTAATATGCTAATCCCTAGTTATGCTGCTATAAAACAAGAGTTTAATATACCTGAAGCATTAATTGCAATTCCTGATGCCTTTTTTGTATTAATTAGTGCATTTTTTGCTTTATTATGGGGTTATTGGGCAGATCGCGTTGATCGGGGAAAAGTACTCATTGTAGGCGCCTTTTCATGGACAATTGGAATGCTTTTAACAGCATTTTCTTCAACATATTTTATGTTATTAATATCAAGAATATCAAGCGGAGCAGGTTTGGGATGCGTATTACCAATTGGATATTCCGTCATTTCTGATGCAATCCCCGCTGAAGAAAGGTCTGGATGGTTTGGAACATTAGCAATCTTAAGTTCTATATCTAACGGAGCAGGACAGGGATTATCCTCTTTTCTTGGTCCTATCTTCACATGGAGGTTTCCTTTTCTTATATTATCCGGAATAAGTATTATTGTTATCTTTGTTTTATTTTTTGTTAAAATCCCTCAACGTGGAGCAGGCGAGGATGAGCTACTAGATTTAATAGAATTAGATTTAGAATATAGTTATCGGATTTCAAAAGAAGATTTAGGATTTATAGTAAAAAAGAAAACAAATCTTTATTTAATCATTCAAGGCTTTTTTTCTATTATTCCCGGTACAGTCTTAGTATATTTTATGACTTCAATGTTGACATTACAATATTTCAACCAAATCCCTATAGAAATCAGATTGCAAACAGCCACAATATTTGCAGGAATGATTGGTGTTGGATATCTTCTTGGAAATGCTGTTTTTGCACGCTTAGGAGATATATTATTTCGACGAAATAAAAAAAATCGAGCTAGATTAGCTACTATATGTTTAATATTTTCAATCCCATTTGCTATAATATTACTCCTTTCATTAAGACCTATAAATCCAACTCTTCTAGGAATAGCTTATCCAGATCCAATTCCCACTAGTGAATTATTTTCTTATATTATACGTACAATTAGCCAAATATTCGTAGCTTATCCTAATTATATCATTTTCTTCTTTTTTGCCTTATTGGCTTCAATGTTAGGTGCTGGACCTGTAGCTAATCGAAATGCAGTCATGATTGATGTTAATATGCCAGAACATAAAGGTACTGCCGCTTCTTTCTTTAAACTTTCAGAGCAAATAAGTAAAGGCATTACTTTATTGTTGTCATATTCCTTAATTTTTCTACTTGGAAGTACTTTTAACATGATTTTTTTTACTATATTTTTTTGGTTTCCTGCTGCTATTTTTTGGCTTTTAGCTAGCAGAAATGTGGAAAAAGATATGTCATATAAATCAAGAATTTTATCAGAACGAAAGCAGGTTAGTGTAATTGATTATATCTTTGAATTAGAAATTCAAATGGATAGAGGTATTCAAAAAGTTCAAGATTCAAAGTATTATATTAGGACTAATCAAGATAAATTCAATAAATTGATGAATGATGCATTAACAATCTTTAAATTCTGTGAACGTGAGGGAGAATCACGAAGTATTACAAATATTGAAAAAAAGGCACATATAATGTATTTGAGAGTTTTATTAGTTAAGCAAGAGACAAATAATATATATAGACAGCTTAATAACGAAAATATAACACCCCAAGAAACATACCCATTAAGATATGAATTAAAAAAAATATATGATCGGATCGGTGAATATGAAAAAAGTACTTTTGGTGAGATCCAAACTTATTATGAAGATGCTTATTTAAAAATTATTGAAGCTAAACTCAATAGTACTCACCATCTAATTAAAGGTTTGAATAAAATTGATGAGGCAATTAAAATCTATGAACGTGTAAAATATTTATTAGACGAAAGACTTGAAATTGTTGAAGAAAAACCTGATTTATCTGAAGAAGAATCAATTGTACGCGATAAGGAACAAGAATTACTTGATAAGTGCTCGAAATCATTAAATGCTACCATTAAATTAAGAGATAATGTGAAAAATGCCTTCAATAAATTAAAAGAAGAAGATGTTCAAATGGAAGATATCAAAAAAATCTCTGATCTTACACAAGAGTATGAAGTTGAGATATATGATGTAATTATGGAAACATTTCGAGATGATAAAAAAATAAAAAAAGTACTCATTGAGACATTGGGAAAAATTGAGGATATCTTTAACCAATATGAAAAGTGGAAAGAAACAGATTTTGCCGTATTCTAAAATAAATTCAATTATTAAATTCGCATCTTAATAATTCTTGCATTTCTATTTTTTCCTCTCCAGATAGAGTTTTTGTTGATTTACCTCTATTATATGCAAAATCTGGGGATTCGGGATTAAAACATAAATTAACTAGTAAAAGCAAACAATTTCTAACGCGTATTGCATTTGATATTTCTTTATCGAGATCCTGCATTAATTCTATTAAAATTTTATATCTTTTTATCTCGCTATTTTCACAAACTTCTAAGATTTTATCGATGCAATCCGCCATTTTGAAAATTAATTCCCTAACTTCTGCTATATTTTTATTATATTCTGAAATGCTTAAGCTGATACATAACAAATCACATATTTAATTGTATTCATTGTCCATTTTCTCATGGGAAAAAAAGTATCTAAAAACTCTTATTTCTACAAAGGATTTTTTATTTCAACAAAAATTAAACCCATTCTCTTTGGAAATATGCCAATTCGATCTCCATCTTTAATTTCTTTTTTAGGAGAAGAATACAAATTGTTTACGAAAATATGACTAATCTCCTTCTTAGAGATCCCTAGTTTATTTAAGATATCTAATACATTACAATTTTGCTCTATTTTAATATCAAAAGTATTTGGAATCCCATATCATGATTTAATTGAATTTTCTTTTCCCTTAAATCACCATATAGTTTTATCTTTACTTTCATATGTCGCATTCATATTATTTTGTATCTTATGAATAGACCGATTAAATATTAATATAAATTTTGCTTTTATAGTTTAAGTATGCATGTTAAAGAATATTAAGGTTAATTTTAATTAAGTAAAGATGCATTTATGAAAAATATCTTAATAGGATTAACAGAGATTATAAATAAGTTTTATGCTTCAATACTTTGTACAAAATCTTCAATTGTTTGTTCCAAGTCTACAATATCGTCAACATCTTTTATATCAGCACTTGCTAACTTGGCGAGGAACTCTTTTAATATTTTTTCTTTAGCTTTATCTGTAGGAAATAATAAACTAGCCTTATAATGTTCCCAATCTAGAATATTAGTAAAAATTAAGAACAATACTTCCACATGTGAATATTCAATTAAACCTTGTAGTTTTTCTTTTGTAATCATTACCTTCGTATGATCCGTATAGAAATCTGAGAGATCATCATAATAATTTGTTAATCTAGCAATATTATCTAATTGTGTATGAAGCGCAGCCTGATTAATTGGGCTTTCCTCATCTTTATACATAATATCAAAATAAGTATTGATAAAGTCTTTTAATTTTTGGAGCTTCTGCTGAAACATGCGGGTCTTTACAATGCGTTCAAACATTGGTGACTCTTTATAACGGTAAAATTTGAGCTCGAATTTGACTATATCTAATATATCAAAGAAAAGTTCACGGATATCTATTGCCTCAGCCATTTTCTCACCAATTCGGTTATTCTCCTCTAATTATATGATGGTTCAAAATACAATTTGGGTTTTAAAAAATGTTTAATTACAAATTTAAATTAATTTTAAAGTATTTATATTTTTATATTTCAAACCTAAATAACAGTTTTTTACCAATATTGTAAATTTCTGACCTATTTTTTTTAATATTTAAATGTCAAAAAAAGTAATATCATGAAGTATAAAATCAATCTTCTAAATCCAAGATTTTCATCATGAATTAAATATCTCTTTAAATTTTAAATCTACTGATAATAAAAAAGAATTTCTTATTTTAGATTGCAATATCCCTATTTTTCAGGAGGGAGCACTGCGGGGGAGGAGGATTAGATAAAGTTAAATTGAAAAAAGCCATCTTTTTACTTTAAATTATGTTCTTTAACATATTTCATAAATTCTTTGAGACTATTAAATGTTTTTGCTTTCTTTAGATTATCTTTTTGATCGAATTCATCATCTTTTAGAGCATCAAGTTCAATACAATTTTGTTTTTTTATAATTCCATCTTCTAACACCTTTTCGAATTTCTTTCTGTCAGAAAATATCGATGTGAATAGATAGATAAGTTTCCCCTTTTCACCTATAACAGTTCCATTATTGGTTAATATCTGATCGTTGAGAATTATGAATTTTCCTATACCAATTCCAAAATAATTCATAGCTATTGATTGGATTGTATTGATGAAATTATTTAAATCATTAAAATAATGAAAATATCCATATAATTCTGAATCCATTTTTGTTTAAACACCTATAACCATAATTATCTTAATATTTCATTAATGTTTATATTATTTGTTAAATAACTTAAATCTATTCCCGCTATTTTACGTAATGTCTTTATAATATGATCTACTCTTTCTTCAGGTGATAAATCATTATTAACATCAATTAAATAATATCCTTTATAGTTATTGTTCTTAAACACTAATTTCTTTAATTCATCTCTCAATAAAGATGTTTGCCATTCAATCCTAAGATTAGTTAATTCAAGAATTCCTTCCGTACCTTTAAATCCATTAAAATACATAAATGCTCTCCATCCTTTATCATTTTCATAATGTTGAGGACCCTGAGATTCCACTGCTAACTTAATATAATTGCCATTTTTATCTTTGATGTTCAATTCGACAAAATCATCCAATCTCATGCGAAATACATCCATTTGTCTTCTATATTTTTTGTAATTATCATTATTTACAATATCATCTATAATTTCTTCAATATCTTTTAAATAAATTTCTTCTCCAAAATCTTGTCCAAATAGAGCTTCTAATATTTTATGAGTTTTCTGCTGATTTTTCCATGGACTATCACAATATTTACAATTCCCTATGTTATCTCTCAAATTATTATAAGTGTTTGTAAATATTTTGCCACAACCATCATTATTAGTACCGACATGTTTCCATGTCAACCATGCATCGCCATAAAATTTATTTTTACCATCATAATATTCTATACATGCTATTGTAAATTCCTCAAAACTTAATTCTTTATTAGGATCATTAGGCGAAACTAATTTTAATCCCCTTCTATCTGCTTCATCCATTGCGTTTTTTAAAGCATTTCGTAACCATGTGCTTTTTTCTCTGACAAATTCATCCAGTTTACTCTCTAAATCTTGAGTTATTCCAAAAGCTTTGATAAATGGTACATATCTCCTTGCCATCATTTCATTAAGTTCCAAATAAGCTTCTTTAGACAAATCAACAACTCCAATAACATCATCTTGGGAAACAAGGGCACTATCTACATATTGGTTAGTTTCAGTATTAACTCCTGTAGTTACATAATATATCTCTCCATTTGATTCATGAGTATACTCGACTTGATGGACAATTCTTATTTCATCTCGATAAAATACTATGATATCTCCCTTTTTATATTGTGTACCTTCTGGCATCAGTCTCATAGGCACTTCTGCACCAGGTTGTAGTCCAGGTATGCCAGACATCGATTCACTTAATACCTTCAATCGTGCTAAATTTTCCTCTACTTTTTCTATGGAATTTTCAATGAAATCAGACTTTGAATTTACCTTTCCTTCAATTCTATAACCTCCCGAAATAAAGATTCCAACATCCATTATAATTCGTTCAAGTTGATTGATCTTTAGTCCGCTGTCTATTTTATTGATAATTTTAATTGCAACGTCAGGATTTATTCCAATAATATTCTCTTATTCAATTAATATTGGTTGTCCCTCGTAAACAGTTGAAGCAAGCATGTCAGTTGCTTTGCTAATTAATTCTACGGGGAATGGTATTCTTTTTACTTTTTTATCCATAGAAATTATCTTTTTAAGGGAATATAGTTCACTATAAATAGTTTCAATTACGTTTCTGTCGAGCGCAAAAAGTAGTCCTTCTTTATTATTTCCAAGAGAAATTTTAGTATCATGTATAGGACTTAGAGGTCTCTTAGTATCTTCTCGATATTCTAACTTTTGGATTTCAATTTTCTCTTGATCTGACGCAATAAATAATTCAATCTTTTCGAAATAGTTATTAATTCGAATCTCATTAAAACTTTTGGCGAGCTCATTTCTTTGATCAACTATTGGATTTGGATTAAAAAGAAATGGATATATCAACAGCAGGTGGGTTGTCTATATTTGATTCTTGTTAACCTCTAAATACACTGTTGAGAGTTTCACTATCAATATTCGCTGGTTTTTTCATTTGTTTTTTCATGTTATTGATCCATGTACTCTATGGAGCTAAAGCTGGGTCCTTTGCGAATAGAGCGTCTAATTCTGCTTTACTTCGTGCCTGTTGCATTGCTTTATATTCTCCGATTACTTTAGGACTAAGTGTTTTTATATCTGTAATGAGGTTATTTAAGCTATTTAATGTAAAGAAGTTAAAGGAACCGAAGTATAGTGTAGACATAACCATTGAAATACCTTTGAAAAATCCTGAAAAAAGTAATTTCTGCCATGATTTCTTTTGCTGTTGAGCCTGTAAATCGGTGTTCTGCTGTTGTTTAAAATTCTGATCTAATTAGTTCTTGAGTTCAATTTGAGCGTTAGTGTCTCCTGATTTTATGATAGAGAGTAAGTTTTTGAAGTTTTTGAAAGCATTATAATCTTTAGAATTTTATCAAAAAAATCTTTTATTCAAATTTAAATTTACATCATTAAAATTTCAGAGGAAAAATGTGATCGGGAATAATAGGGTCCTTTAATTTATCTGGAATCCTACTCTTTTGTTTTCTGATAACTAATCTTTTATATAATATAGCTTTCATATGAATTTTTATTAATCGTATTGGACATCGAATCATGAAAGCCATATTATTTCGCGGTGAATGTCGTAGTTCAAGAAACTCAGAAAAAAATCTGGAAGCTTTTTGTTGCGATCGAACTTTCTCAAATGAAATAAATCGCAGAATTATATTCTTTAGATTTTCTGAATCTCGAAAACAATAATAATTTGATGTCTTTAAAGACCATTTTATTGCTTCTAATTGATATTTCATTGAATTCAAATTCTTTAGGATTGATATTGCTATAGAGAAAAGGGAAATCAATAGGTTCATAAAAGTACTTTTTATTATTTCTAGCATATTGATTTGAATTTTTGGTCTAATTTTTTCTCTTAAATCATCTCCATATAAAAGAGAACAATTAGTTATAATATTACCTAGAACTATTCTACGAGGAGCAAAAACTGACGAGATTATTTTGTTTACTCGAAATATTTTATGAAAGATCATATCTTCCCAATATTTTCTCTTTGTAAGAAAATGACTTATGAATATACCAGTGGTTTGGTTAATTACTCCTAAAATTTTTTTAAAAATATTATTGCTAAATTCTCTGAAATTATGTTTGATTTCTAAAGATATAAAATATTTCTCAATTTCTTTAATATGATGATTTGAAACTCTATCTTTAAAGATAATTAGTAGATCGCAATCTGATAATGTTGATACTTTTTCATTACTTTTTTCTCTTTGGCTACCAAATAATATAATAGATATGATTTTATTGACTCCAATCTCTTTATTAACAAGAGTAATGATATCTTTTATATAATTACGAGATTGCTCATTAATACCATTTAATTTGCTAGAAATTCTATTTTTGATTTTTCTATTAGATTCAATGATACTAATATCTTGCAAAACAAATCATTAAAATAAGCTTAGTATTAAATTATGTATTATTTTCCTTATTTAATAAATTATATTTAATTTGGAGAAACTTCAAAAAGATATCAACGGAAGTAAGAATCCGGACCTCTATCTTCTCGAGGTGATTTCATAAACTGATCTGCTTGTTTTTTGAATGATTCAAAAACACCTTCCATCTCCTTAATTTTTTCGTTTAACTTACTAAAATCCATTTCAATTGAAAAATATTCCATTAAAATTGTAACTAATGCTTTAGAACTTCGGGGATCTAATGTCATCATTGGTAATGGAAGGGTTTCTGCTAGTAAACAAATACCAGGAGCATAACCTTTAGCTCCAGCCCATGCAGGGAGGATTCCATTTGCTCCAGAAATATATCCTCCTTCATAAAGTTTGGTATTTTTTAATTTTAAAAATGTTTGAACAAGATCTTGATTCGTTCCACAAACATATACAGAAGGTTGTTCATGGACAATATCAGAAATCATAGCACCGGTACTTACATACATATCAATTCCTCCTGTAATCTTATGTATCTCTTCGCAAAAGACTTTAGAAAACTCAAACACACCTTTAGGTGTCTGGGGTTGATAAGATCCTGTTAGAATAAAAAAATCATTTCCATTTTCCTTTTCAGTGGCTTTATAAAACAATGTGGCGTTCGGGATTTCTAAATTCCCTTTTTCGACAATAGCCTTTGCAGGAAAATCAAAATATTGAATATCAAGAAATTCCCTAGCTTGCAACGATTCTTGTATTGAAGTTATAGCCAATTTTCCAACTAATGCTATTCCTGGCCATCCTATTAATAAAATTGGACTTTTAATATTTTCTTTTTTTAACTCAAACTTTTTCTCAATATTGATATACATCTGTATATTTGCTTCTATTTTTTATTTTCATATAAGATTTTCTAGATTTTCACCGCATTTTGGACAATATCTTTTTGGGGTTTCTATAAGTGTTCCACAATAGGGACAATAAATTCGGTTTTGTCCTCTCGCCTCTTGTTGAGTAGTAGTATCCTCAGTTTCGATAATTTGATAGGGATCTTGTCGAAGAATTTTATATGATTCTTGATACATATCTCCTGTAGGGTAATATTCTGATGGATATTGAGTTTTTAATTCTTTTTTAGCCTTTGATGACGAGAAGAGAGCCGTTAGTAAACATATGAACAATGGTGCAAGTATTATATCAATTATATTATAGAGGATATCAATGAGAATTAATCCTCCGTAATTTCTAATTGATGGATCTTTCCAGCTAGTGTAAGTGTCAAAAAAACCTGGTGAATATAAGCTAATGGATGTATTTAAAATTAAAGTAAAAATATATCCAATACTAAAAATAATAATAAAATTGATAATAAATACACCAATAATTTTCCAGAAATTACCCTTTGCTATTGCACGGGCTTCTGAAAGAGTATTATTATCAATTTCCATATTATAAGTGAATACTGAAAAAATAAAGAAAGTAAAAATAAATATTACGGGAATAATTATTATATAACTCGCTGGTAGACAAATTCCTAATATTAGAATAACTAAAAAGATCTTTTTGTTAAATGCTGATTTAAAAGAATCTATAAAACTGACATCCTCTTTCATATATATCTTATAAACGTATGTACCAACTGAACACATTGCTATAACAATAATTATTGCACCAATCAATTGTTGTAAAAAAGATGATAGGATTGTTAAAGAAGTATAGATCACATAAGTTCTCATTTCCTCTGGAAGTATAGTTTCAGATTGAAGTATCCTATTAAAGATATCATCTGGATCAATTCCCAGAGATTCAATATACCAATTCAGATCAGTTAATAAAAACACATTTAAAATAATTAATAAAATTTGGAAAAGAGCTAAAGGTAAGATTATATTTTTATAAGTTTTAAAAAACAATCGAAAACCATCGCGAAGAACATCCCCGAAACTTTTATTTGTAAGATGAATTAAATTTTGTGAATACCGTTCCATATTCCTTATAAAAAAACATTTTATTTTATAATTTATTATATTTTTTTACATAAAGATATAATTATATGAATTTATTCAATAGTATTGAACGTAAAATTTCAATTAAGCATAATCTTTTAAAAAGAATTCATTTTAATTGTCTATGATAATAAGAAAAAAACCATCTCGACAAATACCAGGAATAATTACGTATATGGAATATTTTTCATCAAAAAGATTAGCATATTCCCTTTTTTTTATTACACCAATTATTTTCGGTTTTATATCGCTATTATTGCATTATTTTATAGGATCTAGTTTTTTTGAATTCTTTCATTTCTTCCGTTTTATTTTTCTCTTTCTAATAACATCTGGTTTTGGAAGTCTTTCTGCAATTTTATTTTATTCAAATAGAGCTCCTATTCTAAAACCACCACCAATGGGATGGTCTATTCAAATAAATGTCTTTTTCAGTGCAGTAATTCAAGTCACATATATGCTTGGACAAATATTGGCAATTTTTTTGAATGATATTCAACTACAAGAAGTTTTTCTAATATTAGGAACTATTCTCTCATATATTGTAGCTTTTGTAATATATTTCTCGTTTACTACAGTTGGACGTCCGGGATATTTAATTTTATCCTTAATTCAACCTATAACCACAATTATTCTTTACAGTATCCTTATGTTCCAGGTTTTTGATATTTTATTCTTTGTTAAAGCTTTACTCTTTTTTGTTGGATGTGCTTTACTATTTGCCTATCCTTACAGGAAAGGATTATTTCGGGTGAGTAATATTTTCCAAGAAGCAACAGGGATGGGAGGATACCCTTTCATTAGAGCATTTGTTCTCTCCATGTTAACTAATGGAAATGATGACCTTATAGAAAGCTATTTTGAAAGGGTTGGCATTCAATCTAATGTAAAAATTCAATATTTTATTACTCGAAGTAAAGAAACTAAAAAAATAAAAGGATTATTTATAGTTCCAAATATTCATTTTGGACCATTTAAGACCTGTGGATCCTCCGATTTACCCGAACAAATTTATAAAGCATTCGCCGATATAGAAGGTACAACCGTTTATCATACTACTAATACTCATGCTCAAAATTTAACCTCTCAAGGTGAAGTTGATAAGGTAATCAACCGTATTAAGGGAGATATAAAAGAAATTACTGAGAATAATTCATTAGAATGGAATTCGGAAATTGTTGATTTTTCAAGGAAAATCTCAAATTCAGCGAAGCTTATTGGGATGGTAATTGCCCATACCCCACTTATCTTTTTAACAAGGCACCCTTTACCTTCTGATGATATTCAACTTGAAATCGGTGAAAATATTCGAAATATAGCGAAAAAGGAAGGATTTGATGATGTTATAGTAATTGATTCACATAATTCAATAATTGGAGATGAAGTATTAATTGAATTGAATTCTTTAGAATCAAATGATTTAATTAATGTTGCTGAGAAATTCTTTGTGAATAATAAAATAGAGAATGCTGAAAAGACTAATATGCTGTATGGGGTAGCTAAGGACCCCATTAAAGAATATTCTGAAAAAGATGGGATTGGTTTTGGCGGAATAGTTGTTCATTTATTTAAAAATATAGCCAATAACCAAAAAACTATTTTAATTCATTTTGATGGAAATAATGCTTTTTTGGAAATCAGATCCTTTATCTTGAATATGCTCCAAAATCGTGGCATTGAAAAGGGGGAAATTACCACTTCTGATTCACATACCGTTGCAAGACAATTT
>JBHLQA010000017.1:0-16957 GCA_048885285.1 Candidatus Odinarchaeota archaeon | reverse complement strand
ATATTTCTATGGTAAAATTGAAAGCTGGATGGATAGTTGAGCTTATCTTCTTTTTCTAGATAATCTAATGTGAAATATTCATAAAAATCATAAACCATTTGACCAGAAATGAATGTTCTATAAAGTCCATATTCATTATATATTAATTTACTTGTAAAAAAAGGTTTATACCCTATGGTTTTTATATAAATTTTGGAATTTCTTTTATTTTTTTGATAAGGTTAGTTTAACTATAAAAAAGAATAAAAAAAGATATGTTTTTTAACAGAAAGGACTACTCCACTATGGCATAAGAATTGCTTAGTACGACGGTGTTATCTTTTCGTACTTGGATAATATATCGACCATTATCTTTCCAACCTTCTATTGTCAGCGTTTCTCCAGGATAAACCTCATGAGTAAAACGCGCTTTAAATTCCTTTAAGCGTTCAACCTTTCCATCACAAGCACCATGGACGATTGCGCGAGTTGCTATACCATAAGTACATAAACCATGAAGAATTGGACCTCTAAATCTACCACTTCTACCAGCGAATTTTGGATCTATATGTAAGGGATTTAAATCCCCATTTAATCTATATAATGCAGCTTGAGTTTCATCAGTATCATAAGAGATACTAAAATCGGGTTTCACACCTTCAGGTGGATTTATAGGTTCTACTTTTGGACCAGGATCACCTCCAAATCCCCCTGCACCAATGTAAAAAAACACAGCTTCAGTATCAAAAATATGTTCTTTTTTTGAGTTATATCCAGAAACTAGATCATGAATAACAGCAGCTTTACCTTTGTCATAAATATTACTAATTTCTCCTTGAACGATTATTTCACCTGAAGGAGTAAAGGGTTTATAGAGTTTAATTGATTGCTCCCCATGAATAAAATGTGAGAAATCAATTTTACCAAGTCTATGTAACTGAAGACCTCTTGCAGCAGCTATACAGGCAAAACTTGGAATTACTTTCAATCCACCTGAATAACCTTCGTATAGAAATTGTAATTCGTCAATCTTGGTACCAATCCCTAGTGCATATAAGATAACATCTTTCCAAGAATACTTAAATATAAATTCCTTTGATTTTTTCCCAATTACACTTAAGTCCAATTCTTTCATTTATTATCTCTAATAATTAATTTTTGTATGTATTTATGCTTTGAGGTTTTCTATAATTGTTGCAACTCCTTGTCCACCACCGCAACAGGCGTTTGCACAACCGAATCTTGCTTTCTTATCTTTAAGGACCCTTGCTAAAGTTCCAGTAAGTCGAATCATAGTAGACCCTAGTGGATGGCCGATAGCCGTTGAACCACCCATTATATTAACTTTATCCCAAGGGAGATTAAATTTATCCATACAATTCAGGGTAACAATGCAAAAAGCTTCATTAATTTCCCAATAATCAATGTCTTCAGCTTCCAAGCCAGCAACTTTTAAAGCTCGTTTTGTAGCAGGAACAGGACCTCGTCCCATTACTGTCGGATCTACTCCTGCCCAACCAATTGATACAATTCTAGCCATGGGTTCAAGACCTCGTCTTTCAGCCTCCTTTGCATCCATACAAACTGCAGTTGTAGCACCAGCATTCAGAGGAGAGGAATTTCCAACAGTTATAACTCCTTGTTCTGTACCTTCTCTTTTAACATATCCCTCTTTTCCTCCATTTTTTTCTAAATAAAATGGTTTCGACAATCGTGCTAATTTTGCATGTGATTCCATACTTGAAGCTCTAGCATTCATATCTCTATCAACCATCAGGGGTGTATTAACATCACCTTCAATATGACCTTCGATAGGTATAATCTCACCTTTAAACCATCCTTCTTCTTGGCTTTTCACCGTTAAATTATGACTTCTCACTCCAAACTTATCTAAATCTTCTTTAGTAAATGTAGGTACTTCTTGTTCATATAACTTTTGAGCAGTCTGAAGCATACTAAAAGTTGTTGGCAAGTCAAGGTCAGGTCGATAATATATACTATTTTTGTCATTCATCTTCATATTTGGGCTGGTTCCAGTACCTCTACCACGACCCATATGTTCAAATCCATTAGCTAGGACAGTTTTTGCGTTTCCAGTCATAATTTCCATAATTCCCATATGCATACCAGAACCTGCTGAACCACATTGTCTATCTACAAAGATTGCAGGAACCTCTGGTGGAAAGCCTGCCATAAATATGGGAAGTCTCCCTCCATAAGTCCACCCTTCCCCTACACCTGCTGCGACTCCAACAGTTGATTCTTCTATATCTTTCTTTTCTATGCCTTTATCTGCCAACTTTTCATCAAAAAATTTCATTAATAACTGAGCTAACAATTCATCTCCTCTTATCTCGCCAAAAACATCTCTTTCTGGCGTTCTTGGTCTGCATCGAGAAAATGCTGTACGGGCATAATCAATCAACCAAACTTCGTTTATTTCAACCAATTTTTTTTCACTTTTTTTAAATTTTATTTTTAATAAAAAATTTAGTACTACAGTTTAAAATTAAAAATAATATTTTAAGAATTTTAAAATAACATATCAACTTTACAAACTTGATGTAATTGAAGTCCACAGCAGAGGCTATACAGGCAAAACTAGGAAAAACTTTTAATCCACCTGGAAACTCTTCGTATAAGAATTGTAATTCATTAATTTTGGTGCCAATACCAAGTGCGTAAAAAACAACATCCTTCCAGGTATATTTAAAGACTCATTCCTCTGTTTTTTTCTCAATTACACTCAAGTCTAAATCTTTCATTTGAAATCTTTAGCAATAAATTCTTATATGTATTTATGCTTTGAGGTTTTCTATAATTGTTGCAACTCCTTGTCCACCACCGCAACATGCATTAGCTATTCCGTATTTTGCCTTTTTATCAATTAAAATTCTTGCTAAAGTCCCCGTAAGACGAATCATTGTTGATCCTAATGGATGACCAATTGCGGTTGATCCTCCCATAATGTTCACTTTTTCTTCTGGAATATTTAATTTATCCATGCAATTTAGAGTAACTATAGTAAAAGCTTCGTTAATCTCCCAAAAATCAATGTCCTCAGCAGTCATATTAGCATATTCTAGCGCATGACGTGTTGCTGGAACTGGACCTCGTCCCATAACTCGTGGATCGACTCCTGCCCAACCGATTGATATAATTCTAGCCAAAGGTTCAATTCCTCTTTTCTTTGCCTCCTCTGCTTCCATCAATAAGCAAGTAGTAGCACCAGCATTGAGAGGTGAAGAATTTCCAGCAGAAATAACTCCCTGTTCCGTTCCTTCTCTTTTAATATAACCTTCTTTTCCTCCATTTTTTTCTAAATAGAATGGAGTAGATAATCTGGGTAATTTGCCAACGGTTTCCAAATTAGACTTTCTAGCTGCCATATCTCTATCCACCATCAATGGTTCTTCAACATTCCCATCAACGTGACCTTTAATAGGTACTATTTCCCCACCATTCACTCCACTTGTGAACCATTTTGCTTCTTGGCTTTGAATAGTTAAATTATGTGATCTTACACCAAACGCATCTATATCTTCTTTGGTAAATGTGGGTACTTCTTCTTCATATAATCTCTGTGCTGTTTGTAACATATTCATTGCATTTTCTATATCAACTTCAGGATTGTAAAAAGGACTGTTTTTATCATTAAATCTTTCTCTTCCTGGATCAACACCTCTTCCTCTTACTCTCGTCATATGTTCATAACCGGTTGCTAAGCCAACTTTTGTGTGACCGGTCATTATTTCCATAGTTAATACATGCATTCCAGCTCCAGCAGAGCCACATTGTTTGTCTATAAAGAATGATGATATTTTAGGCGGGAATCCATTTAGAAAAAGAGGAATTTTGGCACCATAACTCCAATTCTCCAATACACCAGCAGCAATCCCTAACGAAAATTCTTCAACGTCATTTTTCGTTATTCCTTTATTAGCTAATCGTTCATCAAAAAAATTCCTTAGGAGTCTAGACAATAACTCGTCCCCTCGAATTTCCCCAAATACATCTCTTTCGGGTTGTTGTGGTCTGGAACGTGAAAATGCTGTTCTACAATAATCAACTAACCATACTTCTTTAAAATTCATTTTTTTTTCCTTGTAATTTTATGATATTTTTGATTAGAAAAAATTCGTTCATTTTAAAAGTTATTGACTATAAATATCAAAAAATCAAAAAAAAATAAAAAGAATAGTTCTAATTTATTCTCCTTTAAATACTGGCTTTCTTTTTTCTAAAAATGCAGTAACTCCTTCATTAACATCCTTGCTTCGTGAATTTATAGCATAACTAAGTAGTTCAAATTGTAACCCTACATTTAATGGTACTTGAGTTCCATAATTAATGCATTTTTTAATTACAAATAGACTGTTTGTGGCAGCATTTCCTAGGAAGGATGCTTTTTCATGAACAAAATCTTCAAATTTATCATCATCTACCACATAAGAAATAACACCCCAATTATACATTTCTTCAGCAGTATAATGATCACCAAAGAACATCAATCTCTTTACTCTCATTTTACCAAGATTCTCAATCAGTCGTTGAGTACCACCATTTCCAGGAAAAATACCACGTTGTATTTCAGGAAAACCAAATAATGAGCGTTTAGAAGCTATAGCTATATCACAAACTAATACTAATTCAAATCCTCCACCTAAAGCAAACCCATCAATAGCCGCTATAATTGGTTTATGAAATTCCTCGATTAAGTCATAATATTTATGTCTTCTGTACATTGCCTGACTTTGATGTCGTAAATTTTCAGGATCAAGGTCACTACTAGATCTATCTGATAGGTCAGCACCAGCAGAAAAAGCAGGTTTTTTAGTAAATTCTTTAGTTCCACGTAATACTACACATCTGACTTCTCGATCAACTTCGACCATCTCTAATGCCTCTGATATTTCTCTTAACGTCTTAGTTTGGAGAGCATTTAATCTTTCAGGCCTCGTTATTGATATTACTGCATAATTTCCTTCTTTTACTTTTTCTAACTTAACATGTTCAAATTTTTTGTCATCAACCATATAACATACCTTTTTTCTTTTTTTTTCATCTTTAATTTTCAATTATTATAATGATTAGAAATGGAATAATTAATATTTGAATATTTTTAATGTTATAATTTTTTTCAAACTAAAATTTATTAGTTTTAATATATTTCTAATTTAATAGACAGTAAATAGAAAAATCTCAGAATATTATAATATAGAATTTTATATGGTAAAAAATAGCGATAAAACAAAAGATATTGAGCTACAATCCGAACAAGTTTTTGGTAATGTAAATATTAAATTTAGTAACCCTTTACTAGATGTTTATACAGCTAGAGTTATTATTTCTAGTTGTGGATGGATTGATACTACTGAAGGAATTGTACTAATTGATACTTTAAATAGAAAACATCTTGCTAAGCAAGTCAAAAAAAAAATTAGAAATAAGATTAAATATATTATTTATACACATGGTCATTTAGATCATGTAGGAGGAGCATCTGTATTTCTTGATGATAATCCAGAGATAATCGCTAGTAGATATCTTCCTGATAGATTTGATAAATACAAAATTTTAGCACAACATCGTGCTCACATTAATGCTATACAATTTAATATACCAGAAACCTTAGATTCAATAAATTATGTTTATCCAACTAGAACCTTTTTGGGAGATTTAACTATTAAACTTGGAGATAAAACTTTTGAACTGCATACAACTCGTGCTGAAACTGATGATGCGGTGTGGGTATATGTTCCTGAAATTAATGCTGCGTTTATCGGTGATTTGATAATTGGTAGACGTTTTCCAAATATAGGAAATCCCTGGAAACCAACTCGTTTCGCTTTGGATTGGGTAAAGACCTTGGAAAAAATACGTACAATAAAACCAGAATATATCTTTTGCAATGGTGGAGGAGTAATGCTAAAAAATGAATCTGCAATTGAAGCTTTAGATGCAAATATTAATGTTATTCATAGTCTACATGATCAGGTTATAGATTTTATTAACCAAGGAATGCATATTACAGAAATGATCCATACTGTGAAAATTCCAAAGCATCTTGAGAACAATCCCTATCTTAATCAAGTGTATTCTCGAGTAGAATTCTTCGTCTATAATGTGTATAGATGGTATCATGGTTATTTTGATGATAATCCTGCACATCTTTTACCAAGACCAGAAAAAGAGGTCTTAAATGAGATTTATAATTTAATTGGGGATTCTCAAAAAATATTGAAAAGAGTGAATGAATTGTTTATTCAAAATCAAACTCAATTAGCACTTCAAATACTAGATATTCTTATTCAAACAGAACCAAAAAATGTAGATGCTCGAAGGTTACGTATTGAACTTATGAAGAATTTAGGTGCAAATGATATTTCTCTTATGTCAAAAAATGCTTGGTTTTATTATGTAAATAAAGATAAAGAATTTCTTAAATCCTTGAAGAAATAACTTTTTGTAAAATACTCAATCCATCATGAAAAATAACACAAATCTTTGATATGCTATAATATTTTACTTTGTCAATATCTTTCATAATATCACTTAAAATTCTAATATTTCTGCTTTTTAAATTTTGGCTTGAATATTATAGATGGTCTGACCTTCTCATAATAATTAAAACCTTCTGCTTCATGAATACCACCATATTTTTTTTGTAATTCCTCAAATGGTGCTACATCAAGAGCATACATGGGACATGCTTCAACACAGATAGTTTGTTTTCCTTGTTCTAGACGGTCAAAACAAAAATTACATTTTTCCATTTTTGAATTTTCTTCATCACGAAATTGGGGAACATCCCAAGGACAAACTTTTAAACATTTTGCACCACACTCTTTCTTTCCTATACATTTTTCAGAATTAACGATAACTATTCCATCTGATTCTCTTTTAGTGATAGCTTCCACAGGACATGCTTTTATACATGGTGGATTAACACAATGGTTACACGAAATTGATAAATAAGCTAAAAACAACTCAGGAAATATTCCATTCTCAATAACTTTGATTTTTCTCCAATTAACATCAACAGGGAGATCATTCCAATCCTTGCAAGCTATCGCACATGCAAAGCAACCAATACATCTCGTTTGATCGAAGTAAAAACCCATTTGCTTCATTTAAATACCTCTATTTTATTCTTAGGAGCTAATTCAATTTCAACTAAAGAACTATTTAGAGGAAATGCCCCACCAGGTGAATAAGTATCACTCGTTAAAACATTTGCGCAGCCACCAAGATCCACACCATCTTTATCTGGATTATACCATGCTCCTTGATAAACACAAACAGTTCCAGGTATAATGCGTTCTGTAACTTTTGCAGGAATTCTAATCCTACCTCTATCGTTAAATATATCTACCATATTTCCATTATTTATATTGCGTTTCAGAGCATCAACAGAATTTATCCAAACCGCATGTGTTTCTACCTCTTCTAACCATGGAATATTACTTAAAGTAGAATGGGTTCTTCTTTTATTATGAGGAGTAAGAAGTTGTAATGGAAATTTCTTCGCTTTAGGGGAATCATAATGTTCTTCATGGGTTAGATATTTTGGAATTGGAGGCATTAATGGATTATTCTTCTCGGCAATATGTTCACAAAAAATTTCAATTTTTCCTGATAATGTAGGAAAGGGATTATTCTCAAGATCCTTAATTTGCTCTTTAAAGGCGACAAAAGGGTCTTCTACCTTAACTTTAAAATATCCATCTCTCTTCATCTTATTGTAATTTTTTATATCTTTTCGAGGAGCTGTAAACATTCTTAGAAGTTCATCTTCTGATAAATCTAATAAACTGTTTTTTATTCCCAATTTTTTCGATAGTTCTCTACATATTTCTAAATCTGATTTTGATTCATATAAGGAATCAATTGCTTTGTTTAAATAGATATAATAAGGTGATCCTAACCATGGAACCGCAATATCATTGCGTTCCATAAATGTATTGACTGGTAAAACAATATCTGCTAATTGTGCTGTAGGTGTCATGAATTGTTCATATACTACGATAAAATCTAGAGATTTTAGAGCTTTGATACCTTTATTGACATTTGCATACTGGTTTAAACGATTCGTTGCTGCTATATATGCCATTTTAATGTCAGCTGGATACCCTCCCTTTCGACCTTTTAGTATTGCATTATAATAATCATTAGAATGAATCCGAGTATTTGCAGGATTAGTTCCACCTTTTAATTTATAGAGACTATCTTTACGAGGAGGAGCATTTAAATCAACAGGATTATCTTGAACTCTAGGTTTTTTAGGTTTTTTATCTTCTATATTGATTGAACCTGTTTTTTTTCTTCCACTTGTAATAATTCTCTCTCGACTATAATAGGCACGCATAAAACCAGATGCGTAACCACCATTAATTCCAATATTGCCTGTTATTGTACATAATATGTTAGCAGCTCTAGAATATTGTTCACCAAACATTGTTCTAGCAGGACCCCAACCAGCAATCATAGTAGCAGGTTTTGTTGTAGCATACTCTCGGGCAAGATTAATAATTGTTTCTGTAGGTACAGATGTAATTTTTTCCGCCCATTCAGGAGTTTTTGGAATTCTATCTTCATTGCCAATTATGTATTCTTTGAATTGTTCAAAACCCACTGTATACTTTTCAATAAAAGATTTATCGTGCAAATTTTCAGTAATGATCACATATGCCATAGCTAATAGCATAGCAGTATCGGTACCAGGACGAATAGGAATCCATTGGTGTGCTAGAGTCGCGGCAGAATCTGTGAATATTGGATCAATTGCTTTTATTTTTATTCCCTTTTCTCGAGCTCTAGTCAACCATAAACTCGTACCAGGATCCCAAATTGTATTTGCTGGATTCCAACCCCACATAATTATAAATTTGGAATTAAGTAGATCTTCTCTAGCATTTCCAGTCATCAATGTGCCATACGTTGCCATAGAAGCAAAGAGAGCACCTTCATAGGAGGCAGCACCCCACATTCTAGTATATCCTCCAATTTGATTTAGCATCAATGCATGAGGTGTAATTCCATGGAGCATGCCTTGATTTCCACTTCCAGGAACAAGTAATATGGCAGTGTTTCCATACTTTTTTTTAATTTCTTTGATTTTAGAAGCAATTTCATCTAATGCTTCATCCCACGATATTTTTTCGAATATTCCTTCACCACGATTTCCAACACGACGTAAAGGGTGCCTAAGTCTCTCATCAGAATATACTCTCTGTCTATAGGCTCTTCCTCTTAAACATGCTCTTAATTGTGGCTGTTCTTTATTATCAGTTTCTAATCGAATTATCTTTCCATCTCTTATATGAGCACGTAGAACACAACGCCCTCCACAATCATGACAACAACCTGTTTTTACTATTTTAATGTCATTTTTTTTTTCATCTATCTTAAATTCAACCTTCCTTTTTATTATAAACTGAACCTTGACTATAAAAATGCATGATGTTTAAATACTTTTTATGTAATGAGTTATATGAAAGTTTGATCGCTATTTTACTTATTCATTAGAGAGAAATAAGAGAAGATTAAGATTAATAAAAATTACTTATTATTTGTGTCATGATTTTCTCCTCATTATTCTCTCATATCTTATATAGCAATTTATTCCCATGAAAATTTAAAACTTCTCTCAATGATTTACAACAAATTCAGAACATCTTGTTTTCAAAGAAGAATTTCATGAGAATATTTTGTTTAAATAGTATTGATTTTATAATTAGTAGCTATATACATAAGTAGATCTTTAGTTTATTCTTATATTATTTGATACTTCTTTTTAACCTTTTCACAATTCTTTTCCAAGATTTTTTAATTCATTGTGTATAGTTATAACTTAAATTTACATAATAAATTAGAGTTGATATAAATGACAAATGTTAAGAATATAGTTCAGCTAGGTTTTGGCGATATGGGAAAAGGAATTGCCCAAGTTTGCTTAATGGCAGGTTACAATGTCACAGCGGTTGATGTAAATAGTGAAATCATTGAAAAAGGCTCAAATTATATAAAAACAGGATTTCAAAAGTTAGAAGAAAAAGGTAAATTACCTGCAGGTTCGAGTGCAGCAGATTTTATAGCAAAATTAAAAACATCTGATAATATTATTGAAGCTTCTAAGAATGCAGATTTAGTAATTGAAGCAGTTGCAGAAATATTAAATTTAAAACAAAAGCTTTGTAAGGACGTTATTGAAAACTCTCCTGATCATTGTATTTTTGCTTCAAACACTTCCACGATGAGTATTACTGAGATTGCTGAGAAATGTAACAAACCTGAAAATGTAATAGGTATGCATTTCTTCAATCCCGCTCCCTTGATGCGTCTCGTAGAAATAATTAAAGGAGATAAGAGTTCTGATGAATCTATGGACATAGGATTTAAAGTTGCAGAAACTCTGCCAGTTTTGAGAGGAAAAAGATACGTTGCTCGTGTATTAAAAGATCGTCCTGGATTTATTGTCAATCGTGTGCTTGCACCTAGAGGTATTTACACTAATTACATTATTGATATGGCATATGAGAAAGGCATTCCTTGGGAACAAGTAGATGCTGATTTATCTAACCCAAATGCTCCAATGACTGCATTAACTTTAGCAGATTTCACAGGGCGTGATATTGCATATCATGGTGGGCTTTATTATGCAGAAAAACTTTCATCTGATTTTGCACCTGGAAAAGTAACAAAAATGCAAGTAGAAAAAGGAACACTAGGTAAAAAAACTGGACAAGGATTTTATGATTGGTCAAAAGGAAGACCTCAACCCGATCTCTCTAAAAAAGCGGGAATTGTTAATACTGATATCTTTACCGCTATTGCAGCTAATGAAGGTTGTAGAATATTAGAAGAAGGAGTTGTATCAAGTTGGAAAGTTATTGATGAAGCAATATTAGCAGGCATGAATTTTCCTGGACCAATGGAATTTGCAACTAAGAACTATGAACGATTTGCTAATCTTTTAGAAGAAACTGCTGAAAAATTAGGAAAATCTTATCTAAAACCAAATGAATTACTTAAATCTGGAAAGTTTGTAGATATGGTGTAGGTATAATCTATACAAAAATTTTTTTTTTTTAAAAATATTCTTAAAAATATTCATTAATTCAAAAGGAGAAATAAAATGATAGAAACAAATATAACAAAAATGTTTGGGATTAAATATCCAATATTCAGTGCCCCAATGGGACCATTTTTTACTCGAGATTTAGCACTTGCAGTAAGTGAAATTGGTGGCTTGGGGGTTTTGTCAAATGTAAATATAGTGGGAACAGATCCCGTTGAGGAACATAAAAAAAGCTTGGAATTTATGATTGAACATACAGATAAACCATTTGGGCTTAACATTCTTACTTCTCGTAATAATCCAGGAGTTCAAGAAATGGTAACAGAATTACCAAAAATAGTTATGAACAATCCAAAAATGAGAGATCAATGTTTGTATTGGTTAACTTCGGCAGGATCATCAAAATTTCTTCCCGCCTCTAAATCATTCCAAGAATTAAGAAAAAATTCCAATGTTAAACACTTTCATGTAGCACCCGCTGTGTGGTTAGCACAGAAATGTATGGAAGCTGGAGTTGATGGGATAGTAGTAACTGGTGGAGAAGGAGGAGGTCATCAATCCTATGAAAAGGTGTCAACATTAGTATTACTACAACAGATTAATAAAACCTTTCCAGATTTGCCTAAGATTGCATGTGGAGGATTTGCAACAGGAGAGGCATTGGCAGCAGCATTATCTTTAGGAGCAGGAGCTATCGCTATGGGATCTAGATTTATTGCTTCAAAACAAAGTGAATTTCATGAAAAGTATAAGGCTTTAATTCCACCAGGAAAACCTCAAGATACAGCACTCTACACTGGATCATTTGGTCCTATCCGTTTATATAGAAATAAATACGCTTTAGCACATCCAGCACCCAGCTCTAAAGAGGAAATGATAGCTTATGAGCAGTCCATACCTCCCGAGGTAAAAGCTTTAGATTCAGGGGCTTATGACAGGGTTTATAACGGAGATACAGAAACTGGGGCTGTCCTACTAGGTCAATCAATTGGTATCATAAATAGTATTGATGATGTATCTGAAATTATCGAAAGAATAATGAAAGAGGCAGAATCAGCAATTAAAAATAGCTATTCTATGATAAAATAGTAAATAACAAGTATTGGATTAGAAATCGAATAACTAGAATAACCAGAATAATTAAATAATGAATTATGTGTCGGAAGTTGACTACATGATCAAAAATTTTATCATAAACAAATAAATAAAATCATGATGAATACTTTTGCCACATAAAACATAATATTGATATTTTTTTATTAATTTATACTTGATAAGAATAAAAGTTTTTTTCTAATATACATATTATAATTAAGTTAGAGCTACTTAATTTAGTATGAAATAAATTTGAAATTAATTTTTTCATCTATCTTATTCAACTTTAAAAATAAAGGTAATATGATAAAATGACCAATAATTACGTTAAAATGCCTAAAACTCCCCATAAAAAAACTAGAAATCGTTCACCTGAAAAGAAAGCTGCTCAATTTGAAAAAATTTTAGAAGCAGGAAAAGAGCTAGTTATAAAAAGGGGCAGACATGGTTTTAGTATGCGAGCCTTAGGTAGATCTCTTGGAATGAATCAAAATAATTTATATAATTATGTAGCAAGTAAACGAGAACTATATATAGCTATCAGAAATAAGTTTTTTAAACAATATCGAAAAGAAAATTTAGAGATAATCAAAAAACATAAAGGTTCCTCTTTTGAACTTCTAATGAACATCTTTAAACACTTTTTAAATTTTGCTGAAAATGATTTTGGTGCTTTTTCTATGATGCATCTTAGGACACTTCCTCCTTCTGACAAGATTGGACCAATTGAAAAGGAATATAAGGAATTCAGATACTTAAGAGGTACAACAAGAATAATTAGTAATGCTATTGAAGAAGGAGCCATAAAAGAATCTAACGCTGAAAAGTTGACTTTTTTTATTTATAGTGTAATCTTAGGTGCTGCTATAGTAGAACGGAATATGAGAGTAATTTTAAGAGAGATGAATTCTCAAGGGGATTCTGTAAGTGAAAATATGGATTTTAGAATGGCGGAATTTTCTTCTAGTGATTTTAGAAATTATGTTCTTGAAAATTTAGAATTTATTTTGCGTAAAAAAAAAATCGATAAAATCTAATAAGCAAGGAAATTTAGATGTTAATATTCATTATATATTTATAAGATTATAAGAAGTTGAAATAATCATGGGAATGTTAGATGGAAAAGTTGCGATAATTACTGGTGCTGGACGAGGCGTAGGTCGTGAGGAAGCGCTTGCAATGGCAAGAGAGGGTTGCAATTTAGTAATTAATGATATTGGTGGAGGCTCTAATCATTTAACAAAGGATTCTAAAATCGCAGATAGTGTAGTAGAAGAATGCAAAAATCTTGGAGTTAAAGCTATAGCAAACTATGACTCTGTAGTAGATTATAATAGAGCAAAAGATATATTAGAGCAAGCAATTTCTGAATTTGGGAAATTAGATATTGTTGTAAATAATGCTGGTATATTGAGGGATAGAATGATTTTTAATATGACAGAAGAAGAATTCGATGCAGTAATTGCAGTTCATCTAAAGGGAACATTTAATCTTACTAAACATGCAGCAGTTTATTTCAGAACGTTAGGAAAGGAGAATCCAGATTTAAAGAATTTTGGTAGAATTATAAATACAGCATCCGATTCTGGTCTATATGGTAATCCTGGTCAATCAAATTATGGTGCTGCTAAATCAGGTATAGCAACTTTCTCTATTATAGTATCACGAGAACTTGCGAAATATGCAACTGTGAATTGTGTTGTACCAAGTGCCAGAACTCGTATGACTACAGATTTAACTCCTAAAATGACCGGATATATGAGTACTAAATCTAAAGAGGGGTTTGATGTCTTTCATCCATCACATTTTGCACCATTAGTTGTTTATTTGGCATCTGATGGGGCGAGTAATATTAATGGAGAAGTCTTTAGAGCAATCGGAGATAAGGTATGGATATATCGTGGTTGGCGGGCTGTAAAGAAAATTTCAAATAATTGGAAACCATTTACCCCCCAACAATTAGCCGAACGTGTTGAGTCTGAGTTAATGAGTGATTTACCATCGAAAAGAGAAGGAGCAGCAACAAAAGAAGATTTATTCAATCTATAAATTGAAATTGAATATTATGACAGAACATATTTTAACTAAAATAGAAGACAAAGTTTTTCATATAATTTTAAACAGGCCTAACAAAAAGAACGCATTAACAAGAGCAATGTATAGAGGTTTAGCTGATGCAATAGAAGCCGCAGAAACTGATAAGAATGTTATGGTAATACTAATATATGGTAATGGAGATTCTTTCTGCGCAGGGAACGATATAAAAGATTTCCAAGACGTAAAATATATTACGAGAGCTAGAACTGAGGAAAGGCCCGCAGCAGCTCTTACAAAGTGGTTATTAGGAGCTACAAAACCAGTAATTGCAGCTATACACGGATATGCTGTAGGTATTGGAACTACATTGCCATTGAATTGTGATTTAATTTATGCTTCAGAAGATGCTAAATTTGGATTTCCTTTTGTGAATCTAGGATTAGTTCCTGAATTTGGATCAACTTTTATTCTTCCAGAATTAATAGGTAAATTTCGTGCTGCTGAGTTATTCTTTCTCGGTGATTTCTTTACTGCTGAAGAAGCACTTAAAATAGGATTGGTTAATAAAATCTTTCCAAAAGAGGAACTGATTGAAAAGGTCGTCAATATTGCTAAATTAATGGCACAAAAACCACCAAAAGCGTTGAGATCGACAAAAGAATTGATAAATAAATACCATAAAGAAATTTTAGAAAAGGTAAAACCAGAAGAAGCCATGGAATTTAGAAGAAGATTATTGTCCCCAGAAGCACAAGAAGCTTTTGCTGCTTTTGTTGAAAAAAGAAAACCGGATTTTTCACAATTTAATTAAACATCAAATTCAAACCAAAGGAAAGTTAAGCTTAAAATAGGTGAAATAGAAATTATCGTGGATAAATCTTTAGATGTACCTACTGAGAAAATTTTAGATGTTTAAAAGTAGAATAAATTATTGAAAAATTTGATGATATAGCAATTGGTCATTGTTTTTGCCGTCATCAGCATGATTTGTTAGGAGACCCATGTAGGCAAACTGATCTAAGAAAGAATTGTTTTACATTTGGAAAATCTGCTCGATACACTTTAGGTAGGGATTTAAGCAGATTAATTTCGAAAGAAGAAGCTCTGGATATAATAAGACGATCAAATGAAGATGGAATAGTATAATAAAGCCTATTATCCCAATTTTGACATTACAAACGATGAAGCAATTTTTTTTATGTGCTTTAATTGCTGTTGTAATTAAGCACGAGAATTTAATGACAATGCAACAAATCATATAGCTATAATTGATCAAAAATTATGCAATGGGTGCGATATTTACGTTGAAAAACGTTATACGGGAAGTATGTAATTAAATGACGAAAATAAATCTTATAACGGAGATTTCTTTATTGGTTGTGGAGTTTATGCATATTTTTATTCTGAGCAAGCGATATCTTTAAAAGAAAAGGAAATGACTATTCGTTTTACTCCACCTCGAGTGCAATAATCTTCTATCAACTTTTTTTCTAATAATTTGAATCATAATTCTCTAACTTTATTATGATTCCTATATTGATTTAAAGTAACAATAAAAAAAAAAATCAAAAATTAAAATTGTGTTTAAAATGGTTTTGGAAACAAATATTACCAAAATGTTAGGAATTAAACATCCTATTGTTGGTGCTCCTATGGGCCCTTTCTACACAACTGATATGTGTGTAGCAATTTCTGAAGCAGGAGGTTTGGGTATATTATCCCACACTACTATAGCACGAGGACAAGATATTGGAAATGAACCAATAAATGATCGAATCTCGACTGATGCTCTTGGACCAATGAAAAGAAATCTGGAGTATGTTGTTGAACATACGGATAAACCATTTGGTCTTAATATAAGAACATCTAGAAATGAAATACAGGCTCCAACACTCTGTAAAGAAATCCCAAAATTTATTATGGAGAATCAAAGAATGAGAGAACAGGTTGTATATGCTCTTACAAGTGCAGGATCTTCTAAAATATTACCTCAAAGTAAAACTTGGCAAGAACTAAAAGAAAAAACTGGAATTAAACATTTTCATGTAGCCCCTGCGTTATGGCTTGCAGACAAATGTGTTGCTTCTCAAGTGGATGGTATGGTCGTAACTGGTGGAGAAGGTGGAGGACATCAATCATTTGAAAAAGTGAGCACTCTTGTCTTACTTCAGCAGATTCATCAAAAATATCCTGATTTTCCCATAATTGCATGTGGAGGATTTGCAACTGGAGCGGGTTTAGCTGCTGCATTATCAATGGGTGCTGGAGCTATAGCTATGGGTTCTCGTTTTATTGCTAGTAAAGAAAGCGAATTCCATGAAAATTATAAAAATGTTATACCTCCTTCAAATGCTCAAGATACAATATATACTGCAGGAGTGTTAGGACCAATTAGATTATGGAAGAATGAGTATAGTCTCCATCATGCAGTAGTAAACTCAAAGGAGGAACTCATGGCAATTGAAAATCAACTCAACTCACTCCCTCCTGAGGAATATATGAAACAGGCTATTGAAACTTCAAACGCCTATCTTGCTGCTTATAGAGGAGATATAAATTCTGGAGCAGTACTACTAGGACAAAGTATCGGTATTATTGAGAGTATTGAAAATGTATCAGATATAGTTAATAATATAGTATCTGATGCAGAAACAATGTTGAAAAGCGCAGCAGGAAAGATTAAATAAATTAATTGAGTAAATTTTACTCTTAATCTTTTTTATTTTTTTTGCTTATTTTTGTATTAATTAATCTCTTTATAATAGT
>JBHLQA010000016.1:0-17238 GCA_048885285.1 Candidatus Odinarchaeota archaeon | reverse complement strand
TTTAAATGTTGCATGGACATTTGCAATTATAGGTAATATTTTGACTCTAATATTAGACTTAATTTTAAATAGCTTCATTTTAGAACTTATTTTAGTATTGAACGCTCTTTTAGTCTTACTTAGCTTTTTCTTAATAATGATTGGTATATTTTCCTACTTCCTTGAAATTAAATCTTTATATATCATTTTAAGTTGATAATAGGGAGTCAAACTAGTGGGGAAATATTTTGGGATATTTACTAAATTTTTTGCAAATAACTGAATTTTTAATCTAAAGACTATAATAAATATTCTAAAATTAAGTATAAATATTTTTTATATTGCTTTTCTTATATATTGTTAAATTAGTTCTTTATAAAATTTTAAGAAGAGATTTATTCATTGTTAAATTTTAATTAATTGATTTAATGCTAATGAAGATTAAAATAGTCATACGATGTACAAATGAATTTTAAAATTCTCAAAATGCTGCGAGTAAGATATCTAAATTACCTAAGAATTATTATATTTAGTTTTACTACAGTTTTATTATATTACCAGCTCTATCTAGTAAATGAAAATCAATTTAGAATATTTTTGTTGGAGTTAAGTTATGGGATAATGGTTTTTTTTCCAGTTTTTATAATAGGCTGGATTTTAAGAAAAACTAGATATCAGTTTGATTTACTCATGATTTTATCCGGAATTTGTGGGTATGGTGCTTATTTCGCTGATTTAATGACAAAATCAACCCCTAATTGGGGATCTTTAAGAACTAATATTCCTTTTATTATTGGATTTATAATTATAGGATTACTTAATATTTTGACATTCTTATCTATTACAATTTATATAACAAAAAGTAAAATCTTAGATCCTATTTATCGAGCAATTAAACAGAAAAATAAAATAGAGAAGATTTTAAGACGACAAAAGGAAGAATTAAGTCATTTCGCTCATATAATGGCTCATGATTTACGCAGTAATTTAACATCTATAAAGGGATATGCTCAGTTAATGTTAAAAGAATCTGATAAAAATTATTGCCAAAATATCCTAAATAAAATCGAAGATATTCAAAATATTCTTAAAACTTCAGTACAATTAGCAGATTTAGGAAAAATTATTGATAAGTTGGAATTGATAGATCTATGTGATTTTGCGAATGAAGTAGCAGAATCAATTGTCCCAAAACATATTAATGTAAATATTAGCAGTTTACCCAGAGTTCTCGGTGATAAATTTCGATTATACCAAGTTTGGAAGAATATTTTTGAAAATGCAGTAAAACATGGTAATCCAAAAGAAATAAAAATATATACTAATCTTCAAAACAGTTCCCATATAATATATATAGAAAATGATGGTGATCCGATATCAAAAAGAGTTTTGGAAGAATTTCATGATCCAAAATTTTCTCTAGATTTTAATAAGAAAGGATTAGGATTAAAAATTGTGAAGCGGATTATTGAAGCTCATAATTGGGAGATTAATATTAAAAATAAGCCCTGTACAACTATAATTATCAAGATTCCTACTAAACCTCTTAATTCTTAATCAACCTATTCGCTTGTTTATCTCAGCATATTTGAAGCACTCTATTACATGATCATTGACCATTCCAACAGCTTGCATAAAAGCATAACAAATTGTTGGACCTACAAACTTAAATCCTTTCTTTTTCAACTCCTTACTCATCTGTATAGACTGTTCAGTTTTGGATGGAAGCTCTGAAAGGTCTTTAATTTTATTATCTATCGTCTTATAGTTAACAAATTTCCATATGTATTTGTCAAAAGATCCAAATTTTTTTTGGATCTGTAAGAAAGCTTTAGCGTTTGTAATTGCTGCTTCAATTTTAAGTCTGTTTCTTATTATCCCTTTATTATTCATTAGTTCCTCAACCTTTTGTTCGGAATATTTTGCAATTTTATTATAATCAAAATTATCAAAAGCTTTTCTAAAATTTTCACGTTTTTGTAGAATAGTACTCCAGCTTAAACCCGCTTGAGCCCCTTCTAATATTAAAAATTCGAAAAGTAGTTGATCATCATGTATTGGAGTACCCCACTCTTTATCATGATATTCCCTCATCGGAGGATCATTATCCGCCCAAGCACATCGCTTTACCATTTCGATCACATCTATCTATTGAGATAAAGAATAAGTAAAAAATTCTTGATATTTAAAAAAAATAATTTATACTAGAATTTTTGAATTATTTCTTTTACATTTACCTATTTTCCTTTTGAAATTCTCAGAACATCATTTATTCTGTAATTGCAATTTTTAATAGTTGTAATTGAATGCCTTAATTAAACATTTCACTGGTGCATTTTTCTCAGCCCTCATAGATGGCGTGAGCTTAAGGATCTATATTGAAGATGTGGATTATCCACCAAATAAGGCTTTCCTTCCTTTCTTTAGCCCCCCATAACGAAAGTAGGTTCAAGGATTTCAGTGCTAAACATATAAGAATTATAATACCTTTTTTTGCACCTAGAAAAGGATAAGGTTTATGGTAGTGGAAGATCCAAGGTATAAATTCAATCGTTTTGCCATTGAATGCATCAATATCCGTTAGGTTGGTTATAACTATATTTCCAAAAATTAGGTATAATTATAGAAAATCCCACCAAGGTTACTATATGGTGTGTCTTCAAGTGCCTTTTTCTTCTTTCTTCTTGGATCTTCCTCGTAAGAATCTCTCGGCCATCTTTTGCATGTCTCCACTTCCACTTCCTGGCGAAAATCCGCCCTGTCCCAATAATGATGATTTTTCTGCCGTTTTATATGGATTCAATTTTTCATCTAATTTCCTTTGGTACTTATTAATCAGCATTATCCGTTCAATAGGAGGCATGGGCGTGTAGGGTAAGTAGCCGTCTTGAAACGCTTTGGCCATTGACTCTGCTCCTAACCCTCTACTATCTGCATTTGGGTCCTTGCGCTCTATACGTGTGAAATTCATGAACTGCATCATATGACCGTTCTCCTCTATGGTGGCCCAGTTTCCATCTGGTCCATCGTCCAGAATGCTACCTTTCTTCTGGTATTTGGTTTTTATGGGGATATGGTATTTTGATATGAGTTTAAAACATGTGTCAATGTTGGAGTAATACATCGCGGGCAGGGGGCCAAAAGTACCGGCCATAGGCATTTCGCAAGCCTTTAGGGTGTAATCCTTGAAAAGTATTAATTGTAAGTATATCTGCTTACATCTCCAAGCAAATTGCTCCGGATTATTGATTTTAGACCCTTCTGGGACAGTTATATCTTCTACCTTGACAATTTTCCCATTCGTTTGGTCGAGGATCCGTTTTAGAACACTCTTGCAATAGTCCAAGTGTTCCTGATTAATAGAAATGATTTGACCGAACCATCCACCCTTAGGAAACAGTTCTCCGAATATATTCCACCTCCGGAGACTTGCCCATTCTCCTTTTGATTCCGCTATAGTCGCTTCAAATTTGGTGGTAGATAACCGGCCAAGCGAATCAAAAATTTCGGCTTCCCCGATTAAGTAAAGCCCATCTGCCTCATTTTTATAATCATCCCACTTGAAAATTACTAATTCACTCAACGGCCATTCCTTGACCTCCCACCAAGGTGCATGTCCGCCGGCTTCGAGTTTTTTAGGTCCATGCCATGGGTAGAGTTTCATCGCGACTTTGGTAAAAATGCCGCGGGATCCTAGGAGACCAATTCCCCCTCGCATTGTTCCACGCAGGCTCGGACCTGGACCATCGCCACTGAACCATCCAGCATTTGGAGTATTAGGCGTACCTAATCTGAGAATCTCTCCGGTAGGGAGAATCCACTCGACTGCTAAGGCATTACGCGCATTCATAGATCGTGTAATGGAGCTATCACCATTACCGAGGACGCTGGTGATTGAAGCTAATGGTGAAATGCTCGCTCCCGCATCAATCATATTGGGGCACATACCATGTTTTATCGTTTCGATGAATAGTTCGGCTTGAGTGACATAAGGTTCAATTAAAGCGTACATAAACTGTTCGTTTATTTCGATTATTCGGTTCATCCTACGCAGGTCTATGGTGATCACGTTTGTTTCTGACTGTGGAAATCCGGTTGGCAGTTGTCCAGTCGAATGTGCCTTGAATTTAACCCCATAATGGTTGCATATATTTACTATTTGTTGAACTTCTTTGGTAGATCCTGGAAGAACGATGGCGTCAGCTCGTTTCCACCAGATATCTACCCCCAATCCTTGCCTTGGGATTCCTCCATTAGTTGCATGGCAACAATAGGAATCCAAAACCGCAGGTTCTTGACTGATGTTCTCAGGTCCAACTACCGTTTTTAAATCAAAATAAGCTTCTTCAGGGAGCGTCATTTGGATTCTCCACCTCCAGAAGTGCCTTCTAAGGCCATTAATACAATCTCCGCAATATCATAAAACTTAATTTTTTCGTGGTTTTGCTCAATTGCATCCTTTAGGTTGGTTGAGCAAAATGGGCAAGTAGAAACTAGTATTTCAGCATCGGTGGCTTTCGCCTCTTCTATACGTTCGGAAGCTGCCCATAGAGCAAAATCTGGGAATGCCGATTTGCAGCCTGCTCCCGCCCCACAACACCATGCATATTCCTTAATACGTTCCATCTCGACAAAATTGAGGCTTGGAATGGCTTCTAACACTCTTCTTGGTGGATCATAACAGCCTCCAAGTCCGAGTCTGACTGGCTTCTCAGGAACGGGTTCATAAATATGGGGGTCCGTCAACTTCCATTCTCCGTTCCATTCTGGGATATATTCGCTCATTCGTCCCATATGACAAGGATCATGATAGGTAACTTTCATCGGGACATTTTTTGTAAACTTTAATTTGCCATCTTGCAACTTTTGATCCAATATTTCCGCTAAACTTGTAATTTCAAATGGAATATCATCAACTAGCTTCGGATATTTGGCCTTGAACATTGCATAACACCCAGCGCAAGCTGTTAACAATTTTTTAGCCCCAGATTTACGAATCCTTTCAACTACATCTTTTGCCATTTTTTTCGCTAGCTCTTTCTGTCCAGTATTATAGACTGGACTACCACAACAAATCTCATCATCTTTGAGAAGCATAAAATCGACCCCGATTTTATTTAACACCTTCACGGTTGCTTGAGCGATTTCCTTCCTGCGATAAGATGACGTACATCCAACCCAATAGATTAAATCAGCTTTTTCCTTAACTTCTATACCTTTAGGCATCCAATTTGACCGATCCTCGTGGGGCTCGTTGTATGGGTTGTGTTTTTCTTTAATGGATTTCGTAAAAGCTTTATGTTGGGGCATAGGTCCTGCACCATCCTCGACTGCTTTCTGTCTCAACGTCTCAAGTATGCCCTCCACATCTGTTAAGAAATTGTTTGGGTAACAGGAGACTTGACATGCACCACACATTGTGCATGTATATAGTATTTTGAGCATACCAGGCGTCCATTCTTTTAATCGCCCAATGTGGAGTGCGAGTGCCATTTCGATCTTTCCTGAGGCTGAATAAGCATGGAAATTATATCGTGTAATGGATGGACAAACTTGCGAAAACCTTTTGCTCTTCAGCACTGGCCAGGGGATATATTTACAATGAGAACACCTGAAACAATTCTCCATTTCGTACTCATATTTAGATAAATTCATTCAATCACCTCCGAAAAACATAACTTTCCTGGAGACATCACGTTTTTTGGGTCAAAAATTTTTTTAACAATTTTTAGGGCTTTGACCGTATCTGGATAGTGAGGATAGATTAGATCAGATAATTCCCCATATGGTCGATTAAAGAAGGCGCCAGTTGAGAACATTTGATTGGCAGCTTCCTTAATGAGTTTTTGAACAACTTGCGCTTCGGCTTGGTCTTCAGTAGACATATTAATATCAAATTCCATGTGGGAATAACACCCTTGCCGCATGGGTTGAATATAGACTCCAATATCTGAAATGGGAAATTTAACCGTGGTTGCTAGTTTCTGAAAGGTTTCAATGAAATCAGGAGCCCTTGCTAGAGAGGTTAAAAAGACGAGATCTCTCGAGTCACCTTTAAGCCGGAGCTTCCAATATGGGTTATCCGAGGGCTGCCTTATTAAAGATTGAACTTCCTTAATAGATGAACCAGGAAGCGAATCCATTGCAGGGATCTGCTTATCCTTGAGTGCCACTTCCTTATATTTGAACATCTTTTCAGGCATCGTGCCATACCCAACTAGAGTATATACTAAAATCCAAGGAGGTAGCATATCTCTCAATACACGAATGTCATCCGCTTCCCGCTTGAGTAATGATGCTAAATTCGTCGAGTTCAGGATGAATAAATCATCTGCAAGTCTATAATAGATTAATTTTGTTGCAGGTTCGACTAAATTTTTAATATTATCATCATAAGCAACGAATAATTTTTCGTGTTTTGGGAATAATTCGCATCTCACACTTGCCCAGGTACATATTCCTAAGGTACCTTGGGATCCTCCACCAATCTTTTGAACATTCATATTAAGAATCCCAAAAGGAATTTTATGAGCCAATCCTCTCTCTCTCTGTTTCGCGGGTGACATTGGTTTGAGTCCCCCTACTAATCCAGCATCTCCCGTCCACATTGAATCTCCATTTCCCACGATGAACTCCGTCGATGCCAAGGGATCCTGCTCATCCCAGTGAAATCGTGGGCAAGTAATGGGATTACGCTCCCAATGGCTAGCGATCACTGACTTGGTAGATTTAGGACATAAGGGCATCATGGATCGCAACCCTTGAGATTCCAATTCAGCCTCTAATTGTCCAAAGGTTACTCCAGGCTCTATTACACAAACTCGATCTCTTCGACTAACCCAGATAACTCGATTCATTTCCTGGAGATCTACTATTACTACTCCATCGGTTGATGGAACCGTGTCTCCACGAAACCGAGGAGGGCCCGAACTCACTGGAATAAGAGGAAAATTAAATTTATTGGCAAAATTCATTATCTTCTGAACTTCCATGGCAGACTTCGGTTTGACTACTAAACTAGGCTTTTTTGTAGGTAAGAAGGAGTGATCACTCGCATATTCCCCTAAAACTTCATCCTCATCAAATATCTGGTCTGAATTTACTACTTTCGCAAGTTTCTCTTTAAGAACCATTCTAAATTTCTCCTTAATGTTATAATTCTTAACTTCTGATTTGAACTTTATATTTTATAATCTTCTCTTTTAAAATAATCAAATAAAAAAGGCTTGCCAGAATCACACAAACGAACCTCCATGCATTTGACGTCAAACGATAAGCATTATATCCATTTGGCTGTACTGGTAATATTAACCAAAATAATAATGAAAGACCCAATGTTAGTCATGCTGTACTACTCATTCCAAATTGCCTCAACTATAACTCAATTTTTACAGCATTTTTTTTTTACTTGATTAAATATTATGAGAATTTTTTTAATAGAAGATGTATATTACACCTTTTAAAAATTTTATCAAATAAACAACTATGATATTAATAAATTGAAAAATTTAAGGAATTTGACATCTATCGATACTAATTGTTCATGCCCTGGTAAGAAGATTCTTGCCATCATTAAACCCATAAAAGGAGTTATTATCCAATTGGATATTAAAGTTAAAATGATTGGTTTCGGATTCTTTCCCAATTTCTTCAATTTTGACTTTTAAAGATTCAATATTCCAGAACATTTCATTAAAAACGAACATATACCAATTGATATTGAAATACCTCTTATATACTAAGAATGAAATGATTCGCTAACAGTCAGAATCATATTAGATAGAATTATTCCAAAAACAATGCATAAAAATATCCAGACTGGAAGAAATTTTTCAAAATAACCTAACTTCTTTTACTTTTCTCTATCATTTTCTAATTATTTTTTTTTCTTTTAACTCATTTATTTTTCTGGTTTGAAATAATTTTTATTTAATATTTTTTTTTTAATTCTGTTTCATAGGACACAATCATGTTGTCAATCTCTCACTAAAATTTTTGAGAAATATCATTCTTATTTATTATTTCTGTTAAATTTCATCAAGTTGTTTTTCTGCTTTTTCTACTAGCATTTATGAAGAAGACAAGTTAATTTGCTTGGTTTTAAGAGTTGAATAATTTCATCGGAATTCTGTTAAAAATAATGAAAAAATAAAAAATTTTTATTGAGACGCTTTCGCGGCATTCTTTGAAATAGCATCAAATATTATTGACCAAACTTGTATTGGTAAACTATGGCCCATTCCATCAATAAGAAGTAATTCTGCGCCTGGTATAGCCTCTGCAGTATCCTTTCCCCCTTCAACGGGTACTAGAGGATCACCTTCTCCATGAATTACAAGAGTAGGTGCAGTTATTGTTTTTAAAGCATCTTTTCGATTACCACTGGCCCATATGGCCACTAATTGACGTATAAAGCCTGGTCTGTAATATGAACGATCATATGAAGCAGCAACCAACCTACAGGCTTTTTCTTCATCAAAAGGAAGTCCTGTCCCATGTATAATACGTCTATTTTCAAGGCTAGCCTTAATATAAGCTTCACGCTCATCGGGTAAAGGTTTAAATAAGACGTTCATAGCCTCTGGTTTTGCTTGTGGTAAATCAGGATTGCCTGTGCTACTCATAATAGAAGTAAGAGATAAAACTCGAGAGGGATGTTTATATGCAATGATTTGAGCAATCATTCCACCCATTGATGCTCCACAGATATGCGCTTTATCAATATTAAGTGCACTTAAAAGCCCAACTGCATCATCTGCCATATCTTCTATTTTATATGGTGAAGGTATCAATTCGCCTGCTTCTCTTTTTTTAAAAGCTTCCTTTAGATTTGGTAGCCCTGCTTCTTCAAATTTAGTAGATAAACCAACATCTCGATTATCAAATCTAATTACAAAAAAATCTTGTTCTACTAATTTTTGGCAAAATTTCTCATCCCAAGCAATCATTTGGGCCCCTAGACCCATAATTAATAATAATGGTCTTGATGAGGGATCTCCAAAGGTATCATATTCAAGTTCAACATCATTTACTTTTACCTTAGACATTCTTACTTCCTCATAGTATTATATTCTATTTATTAATCTTTTTAATTACAATTTTATTTAAAAAAAGAGAATGAGTAAAAAAATATTAATTTAAGTTTTAATCTGTATGAGCTGAAATAATTAAATCAGCAAATAATTTCATATCATTTAATAGCATGTTTAATTTATCTTGAGATTCTCTACTTAATTCAGCTTGCTTCATTATGAGTACAGATATTATATATTTAAAGATATGTAATTCAATTTCCTTACCATCTTCATCTCGTCCTGAAAATCGTGCAGAATCAGCCATGAAAATGTTTTCCCTTACTGTATTACATGCATTAATAAAATCTCGTAAGTCACCGCGTAATGTTAAACCACTACTAACACCTTGGACATTATGGACTATAACATTCCCTGATATATCCGCGATAATAACTTTTGCTTTAATCTCATCAAGTTGTTTTTCTGCTTTTTCTACATGTTTCTTCAATTCAGCATATTCTGAAATCAAAACATCTCTAAATACTTTTGCTAATTTGTCTTCTTCATAAATGCTGGTGAGCATATAGTCGAAATCATAATCTTTAAACATATCTAAGAAGATCTCTTTTGCATTCTTCACGTTTGTGTCAAGGAGTTCTTTCTGATAATCCTCTGTATCATATTTATGTAAGAATAAGAAAATCTTAGGTTTTTCATTATTTTTTCGATATAAATCTAATAAATTTATGAAATATTCTTTTGCTTCTTGAAATGTATTAGGGTCATGTAAATCGACGATAGGGATAAGAATATCTGTTCCTCGAAAAACCTCAGGTTTATCCATGTATTCTTTCCTGAATTCTTCTTGTCCACCGAAATCAAAAATTCCGACTTGTAAGCCTAAAAAAGGATGTCTTCTTGTTTCATAAAGAATTGTGGGTGCTAAACCTTTAGTATCTTCTGGTCTTTTAGCTGCAAAAGCAACAGAATAAACTGATGTCTTTCCACAGCCCGAAAGTCCTACTAATGAAATTTTCGTACAATTTCACCTTTTTACTTTTTAATGCTTTTTATAATATATTATATCATTTAACTTTTTTAATAAAATTTGAGTTAGATTTTTATTCTTTTGGTGCTATTTTGAGTGTTCTGGAAAATATTTTTCCAAATGATTCAGTTGAAGCCTCGACCAAAATATTAGCTTTGACGGGTTCGCCAGCTGGTATATCCAATGGATAGCCAATCTCAATTGTTTCAAATGGAAATAATTCTCTTATAGTAGTAATCCATGGACTTTTTTCAAAAAGTTCTTCAACTGTTACAATTCTAATTTTCATATCCTCTAAGACATATCCAATAGTATTTGTTAATGAAATATTTACTAATTTGTCTTCTTCATTTAAGTCTTTCGAAACACTTAAGAATTTTCTTGCTCCTAGAGTTGGAGTAACGCCTGTTTGTTCTACTTCTGGTTTTGTTTCAATTCTAGGTTCTTCAATTTCTTCAGAATCTCTTATTATAAACACTTTCCTCTTTTGAATTGTGTATTGAGATACCTTTTTCAGTTTTGCTAAAAACAGAACAGCATTCAAGTTAATTGAATTAAAAGGCTCAATTTTTAGATAACCCTTTTCAGCAGCATCTTCCATTATTTCTGCGCCTATCCCAGTTCTAGCGAATACTGTATTTTTATTTGCTCCAGAACCTACACTACCTACTGAAATATCGGCATGTTCAGCAGTAAGATCGGTACAAAAATTACAACTTGAGGACTTAAATTTATCTAATTGTCTAATAGTATATGATTTAATTGGTTCTCCCTGTTGATCATAATATAAATGAAACTTTCCCTTATTTATATTCATTTTTTGAACTTTTGATAAATCAATCCCTTCTTTCTCAAAGAATGGATATATTGCTTCAGGAGCAAATGAATCCATACAAAATAATCCAATTTTTAGTACATGACATCGCATAAAATATTTCAACATCCCTGTTGGGCTATCAAACATTTTTGAAACAGCATCAATATTACAGGGAGTTCCAACAAATGCAATTGATCTAAAATCTTGTCTGACGGCATCCATAAGTGCCTCAACAGTTTGAGAGTGGCTATAAATAGAGCCTGAAGATTTAATTGCATCGTCTTTACTTGTAATAATTTGAGCCACTGGACGCCAAGGTTTATTTGGATCTTTCATTGTTACAACCGCAGCATCAACTAGATGTTCATCAAATAAATAGCATAAGATACTTGTTACTGTTCCACCATCCTGTCCTCCAATTACTTCTGGAATATTTGTATTCGCTACATATCCTGTTTTAAATTCTCCCATTAATTGGTAGGGATCGGTAATTGTTCGTGGGCATTGATTATAACAAATGCCACACCCAGTACATTTACCAATTAATTTTGGTTGTCCTGCAAGATCATCCCATTCTAATACTGGACATACTGCAGCACAAGTACCACATTCAGTACATATACCCGTTCTTACAATTTCCTTCATCAACATCCCAAAACTGTCTTTCTTCCCCTCTAACTTCTTCTGTATATATTCAAAAGAGTATTCATATGGAGTTTCAGTTTGATCAGTTTCTTCTCCGGTCATAATTATGTTTTCAAATCCTAAATTGATAATAAATATTTGATACTTCAATTTAATAAACTAGGTATTGTAAAAAAATATTATTAAATTTTAAGACAAAAAATGACAATTTTTTGAAAAAAAAAGTAAAAAAAATATGAATGATTATAACTTAGAGTAATTTCTTTTTGATTTTGTGATGAAATTATGATAAAATTAGGAATTAAAATTAATGCAAAAAGTATAATTACCAAAGTTTTTTTTCCATCTCACCAAATTTAAGTGATAAAATTTTTTAATTTTAAATATATTTTAGCATTCGATTAATCAGCAATTCCTTGGATATCAATGGATTGATAATAATGGGTTAAAATGAATGCATTATTCTTTCTTTTAGCTCTAATAGCTCATTTTGCATATTTTTCTGATTTATCTTAGAATTCACCTCTTAATATTATTCATTTAATGAAATATTTTCAACTCTCTTAATCTTTTCGATGTTTTGGATTCTTCTTGGGGGGATAAAGATATCTCGAATTCCCGTTTTTATTAATGAAATTGCATCATTAGGACAACTTGAAACACATAGACCACATCCAATACAAAGATTTTCATCATGAATGACTTTATTATCAACAAGAGTTAAAGCCTCAACTGGACACTTTTCGATACAATTTCCACAACTAATGCAAATTTCATTATCTAAATCTGCTATAAAAGAAGAATTAGTATGGAGCGAAGCAATACCACGATAATACATTTGAAATGTCATGCAACAACATTTACAACAGTTACAAATACTTTCAATATCCTTTTCATAGTTTTGATGAACATGAAATGCATTATGCACTAATCCTAAATCTTCGGATTCTTTTAAAATCTGCTTTGCTCTTTCTTTTGAAATTGGTTTAGCAAAGTTATATTTAATGGCAAATTGAGCGGATTTTCCAAACATTAGACAATTCTCTTTAGGAGCATCCATTTTACATGGTTCATTCATCAATTCTTTTTGATGTCTGCAATAACAATTTGCAATTGCAATTGAAGAATTGTTCTCTATTATTTCAGCAACTCTTACTGAAGGAATTATGACCTCCTGAATAGATTCAATTTCATGTTGCACAGGAATAACTCTATCTATAGGAGGAGCTAATTTAAATTGTTCTACTACATTATCATAATTTCTTTGAGTACCTTGTGAGATTTCATCAAAAACTTTATCATAGAGATGTGCTAGCTTTATATCTTTTTCATCCGTTTTTCCTTTCATAAAAGAATATTCAAAAATTCCAGGAAGTAATGGTAAAAGGCGATATACTATAATACCAGTATTTATGCTCTTAGATTCAATAATAATACCTTTTTCCATCAAAGGTTTCAATTTTATTCTTATTTCTTCCTCATTTAGATTTGTTTTATCTTTAATTTGTTTCATATTTAAAGAGGGCTGCCTAAAATTTAAAATAAACGTAGCTAATTCCTCAGATAATATTGTTTGTAATAATTTTATTAATGCATCTGTTATAGGTACTGGTATTGATCCTGCTTTTATTATTGTTCTTGCTACTTTATACCAAAATCTATTATTCAATTTTTTCACCAATTTTTAATTTTAAGAGATTTATCTCTTATCCTTGAGGAATCCATAGATTCAAATATTTATATAGATTTTCTCTAATTGACAACTGAAAAAAAGTTGAAAAGATAAGAAAACCTGAAAACTAAAAGGAAATTCAATATTTCCATATATATTACAACTAAAAAGAAGTTGCCATAATCATGGCTAATCAGACAATAGAAGAAATCAGGAAATTCTTAGAGAATGTCAATCTTAATAATTATGAAATCAATACATACCTTGCATTATTTATCTCATCAAAAATTTTAACTGCAAAAGAAATAAGTAAAAGATCCAAAGTTCCAACAGGTAGAATTTATGAAATATTAGATAAACTTGATAGATTAGGAGTAATCGAAACTCAACCTTCAAGACCAAAAAAATATAAGGCTGTAAAATATAACATTGCTCTTAAAAACTTAATCTCCAATATAGAAAAGGAAACACAACAAAGAATCAGTAATTTATATGATGAAGCCAATTATCTAGAATCGAAAATTATCAATTCTAACTTATTTAATAATCAAAATATTTCAAAATTCTTCTGGTCAGTAGTATTTGGAGGAAAAGATATTGAATCATTTTATATAAGGAGATTTGATGAATTACAGGAAGAACTCCTTATGACTGGATTTTTAAACGAATACACACTTAAAATTATTCCTTATTCAAGATTTTTTTATGAAGGAGTTAAATTTGCTTTAGAAAGAGGGGTAAAAGTAAAGATATTATGGAGTTTTGAGCATGACAATAGACCTATCTCTCAAGAACAAAAAACTAAAAATGAAGCTTTTTTCAAAAAAGCAATAAATACATACAAAAAACAGTTGAAATCCTCTTTATCCTTTACAGGATTGCAAAATAAATATATTCAAAAAAGAATTCCTACTCTTTATGATATTTTTGACAAAAAAAGAACTATAATTAAACTACAGAATCCCTTAGAAAATTCTAGAATATCCATCTGCATTAATATCTTAGATTCCGATTTAGCCAAAAGACTAAGAAATGAGTTTCTTGATTTATGGCTTTATGAAGCATCAGACATTTCTTAAATATTAAAGGAATTAGGAGAATAGGGTGATTAATTATACGGTTTTAGATTTTTCATATATACGAAAAATACTAGAATTGTTTTGTTTCAAGTCTTTCCTCAATTCTTTTTATAGCATTTGATGCATATATTCGCACAACTCTATGAAAATCATTAACTTTTGTAATTAATGATGTAAGAATTTTTTGATCCCCGAAATTCTCTAATAATTTAATTAAACTAAGTTTTATCTTGTAATTCTCAGAATCTTGTACTTTTAAATAATCAGCAAGAATTACTGAATTTTTATTTAATATCCTTGATATCTCTTGCTTGCCATCTCTAACTTTATACCAATTATTTTGATATATATTATAGATCGCATCAACCGCAACTTTTTTTATAAGCCAATAAGTGGAATTATCCTTTATGATCCTTATTAAATCTTCTAATGGTTCAATACTACCAATTTTTCCTAGAGCAATAATTGCATTCTTTCTCACTTCTAAATTTCTTAAATCTAATAACTCGCATAAAGATTTAACAAACTCATTTTTGCCCAATTCACCAAAAATAAATGCTATACTCTCTTTAATGGCATTATTCTCTTTATTTAGGGAATTATATAGGTATTCATAGGAAACATTGGGATTGTATTGATATATTCTCTTTATAGCATCTACAATATATAACTTCATATCTAAATCGGTATATTCAAAGCTTACATCCTCAATATTTAAAATATCTAATAGCTCAGGAACAGCGGATAAGTCTCCAATCTCTGCTAAGGCTTCAATTGCTGCGATGGTTACTTCATTATACATATTATCTAAATTAGCAATTAATAAAATCACAGCACTTTTTAGTTTTAGTTTCCCACATAATATACTAGCATTTTTCCTAGCAATAAAATCATCAATCAATAGTAATTTTATGATATCATCTTCAAGTTCACTTTTTAATAATGTAAAAATAGTAAGAATAGATTCCATTAAAGTGGAATCTTCTTCTTTTAAAATATATATTGTTGTTTTTAATATCTCAATCTTGTTATTTATTAAATTAGAATAAATTAAAGGATATTTTGTTTTAATAAAGCTATTATCTTCAGAGGAAACACTGAATCTTGAGATTTTATAACCAATAAGTCTTAATATTTCCGCTTTATGAGAATTTGAATAATTTTTTTCCTTTAATGATTCTATCAATAGATTTATTAGCTTTTCAGGTTTTAAACTTAATAATTCATTAGATACACACTCTTTAATGGAATTAAATTTGTTATTTAATTCATTTATAAATAATCTTATTTCTGGTTCATTAAAACATATCTTTCTTATTGCTTTTAAAGCAGATAATTTAACTTTATTATTCACGGATTCTTGTTCTAATAGCCATTTCAATAGTTTTAATGCCCTCTGATGCTTTATTCTACCTAAAGCTTTAGTCGCTTCACATTTTATTTCAATTTTATCATCAGATATTATCAAATTTTCAAAAATTTCAAAATATTCATCTTTTAATGTCTTTGAATCCATTATTATCAATCCTAAATATTTAATTGCATCTTTTCTCTTTGTATTATCTTTCTCTTTATCTATAATATCAGTTAGCATTTTCGCTGAGTTTTCTATTCCAAATTCTTTACTTTTCTGATAGATTTCACGAGGATGATTCTGTGTTTTTAACATTTGCAGTGCCTTTGCATTAGCTTTTATTTAAAAAGTAACATAAAAATTTGTTTAATAATCAAAGTAGATCACTAATTATAAAAATATTTCCCATTCCGGGCAAAATGCTAGAAAAAGCTAAACCAAACTAGGAAAAATGGTCCATTATGATAATTCACTAAAAAGAATTTTATGATAAAAATAACTTTTTCTCTATTTTTGTTCCAATATAAAAATTTAAATAAGATCTTATACCACTTTTTCATTAGAGAAATCAAAAGAACAAGATGTATTATAGTAGGGGTTGGTTCTTGTTCTGCTGATGGTTTTTTACGAATTGGAGGTTATTTTAGAATATTGATTATTTTTGGAATATCAGTATTTGGAGCTCTATTAGTAACTTTTAAAAAAATGAAAAAGAGAATTACATAAAGCTAAAATGATTTAATCCTGCATACAATTTATTGTATTTAACATAAATTTGTATTTAAATCAAATTCTATATCTATTTAATGATATTGAATTTATTCTTTGATATAAAAATACATAAAATTCATTATGTCAATTCGTCAATCAATAAATAAGGCAAGAGCGAAATTTTACAAGGTAGTTATAAGTTACCATTTTATGAAAATTTGTTCTATGATTGTTATGGTAGGTTACATTGGATTAGTCATAATCGGAGTCATTGTGGCTGCTTTATTAGATCCAGATGGTTATACTACTTGGGATAATTGGATTTCTGATTTAGGATCAAGAAATGACACACCTGCTCCCTTTTTATATGATATTGCATGCATATTGGCAGGTTGTATGATAATTCCATTGACATTTTATATGGAAAATTATCTTGCTCCGTTACCTAAACGAACACTATTATACAAACTACATTATTCTCGGTTAAGATTTCGATTAAGCAGTTATGCATTTATTTTTAGCTTAATCGGGAATATCGGCTATATTGGCGTAGGAATATTTAGTGCAGATCGAGATTTTGAATTCCTTTCTGTTATGGGACAAGGACCTCATGGAATTATGTCATATTTAGCGTTTGGAGGGTTCCCTTTCGGAGCTTTCTTTATGGGATGGTTGATAGTACTTTACAACACAAAAATCTAGTAACTTGTTCTTTAAAACGTCAATAATACGAACAAACATACGGTCTGCCAGTACGTGCAACTATAGCTAGTAGGTAACGGACTTGCGACGACCGCCGCGGCCGGAATACGTGTCGTCTCAACAGGAGGTGTTCCTAATGATGACTCACTTTTTAGAGCTTGATCGATCTTCGTTAACAAATCTTTTTCACCAGTCTTGGCTGGCGTTGCATATTTTT